>NZ_LWGF01000657.1:0-3715 GCF_001635355.1 Oleiphilus sp. HI0125 | reverse complement strand
AGAGGGTCCAATGCAGAAAAAGCCTCGTCCATCAACAATACATCTGGGTCGGTGCACAAAGCTCGCGCTAGACCAACACGTTGCTGCTGACCGCCTGAAAGCTGTGATGGGTATAGTCCCTCATACCCTTCTAAACCGACGTCAGCTAACCATTGTTTAGCCTTCTGTAGTCGCTCAGCTTTCGCAACGCCCTGTGTTTTCAAACCAAAGGCGACGTTATCGATCACCGAATTATGGGGTAACAAACCAAAGTGCTGAAACACCATCGACATGCGTGTTCGACGAAATTCCTGAAGCTGTTTCGCATCAAGCTTCATCACGTCGTCACCATCAAACATGATCTGCCCTGCACTCGGTTCAATCAGACGGTTAAAGTGACGAATTAAGGTCGACTTTCCAGAACCAGAAAGCCCCATAATTACGAAGATCTCACCCCGTTTGATCTCCATGTTAATGTCTTTAAGACCAAGCGTATGTCCAGTTTTTTCAAGAATCTCTGCTTTGGTTTTCCCCTGTAAAACAAGATCCATATGTTTTTCAGCTTGATCACCGAAAAGCTTGTAGAGCGATTTAATTTCAATGAAGGTATCACTCATGTTCATTGCTGCCCCCCAAGATGTGCTTGAGAGCGTTTCGCATACGCTTGAGATACCCGATCAAAGATGATTGCCAGCACCACGATCGCGATACCGTTAAATAAGCCCAAAGCAAAGAACTGGTTGTTAATCGAACGCAAGACCTGCTGCCCTAAGCCTGCAACACCAATCATTGATGCTATCACGACCATTGCCAGCGCCATCATAATAGTTTGATTTACTCCGGCCATGATATTTGGCATCGCTAGAGGAAGCTGAACCTGAAATAGCTTTTGATACGAGGTCGTGCCAAAGGCGTCTGCTGCTTCTAATACTTCTTTATCTACGAGACGAATACCCAAGTTTGTTAAGCGAATAACAGGAGGAATGGCATAAATAATAACGGCGATCATTCCGGGGATTTTACCGATGCCGAGTAACATCACCACTGGGATCAAGTACACGAATGCCGGCATTGTTTGCATGACATCAAGTATCGGTGTGAAAACCGATTGAATACGATCAGAACGCGCCATCGCGATACCAATAGGAATACCAATAATGATCGATAACAAAGTACTGACGGTGATAATGCTTAAGGTACTCATGGTGTCTTCCCACATACCAAACAAGCCGATCCCGTATAGTGCAAGTGCAACAGCAAGTGACAATTTCCACGAGCGTGCAGCTAAATGACAAATAGCAACAATTACCGCAATCACAATCGGCCATGGGGTTGCTAACAATAATTTCTCAAACCAAATTAGAAACTGAAGAAGGGGTTCGAAAAAGGCCTCGATACTCTCACCATATTCACGTGAAAAACTTCGATAACCTTGATCGAGGGATTTCCTCAACTCAACCATCGTTTCACGGCTCAGTTCAGGAAACTCCGTCCAAAAAGACATATAAACCTCGAAATAAAGGGAAATAAAAAAGCCGCTATTAAAAGCGGCTTCGGGGTACTTACTTATTAATCAGTGTCGCTTTTACTTTCTCAGCGATTTCTGGCGCAACCCATGCAGTCCATGTTGCCGTGTCAGAAATAAGGAAGTGCTCTGCGGCTGTTGCACCGTCGGCTTGATTGTCTTCCATCCAAGCCAATAGCTTGTTCATTTTTGCGTTGGTAAACGCACGCTTTGCAACATACTCAAAAGCTTCTGGAGCGCGTTCAGCGAAACCTGATGTCGTGACAGATTGAACAGCTGCAGGTGGGTACATCGTCGGTTTTGGTTCTGCACATTCTGCTTGTGTGATACAAGCTTTGTAGTGATCAACGTCTACACCAGAACCGAAATCTACTTTCACCATATCGTACTTACCAAGTACAGCAGTTGGCGCCCAGTAATAACCGAACCAAGCTTCCTGACGCTCGTAAGCTTTTGCAATCGCCCCTGATAATGCCGCGCCAGAACCTGGATCAACCACTTTGAATCCTGCGCTTTCTAAATCAAGCGCTTTGAACAAGTTTTCACCCGAGATTTGACAGTTCCAGCCAGCTGGGCAACCCATGAACATCGCTGCGCTTGGATCTTCTGGGTGTTTAAACAATGCAGCATTCGCTTTCACGCCTTCGATTGTTGCAAGGCTAGGATCTTGGTCAACCATGAACTTCGGCACCCAAAAACCTTCTTCACCACCGTCAGACAAAGAATTGCCCGCATACTTTAATCGACCTTCTGCAACACCTTTGTCGAGAGGTTCGCGCAGACCATTACTCCAAAGCTCTGGTGCAATATCTGGCTCACCTTTCTCGATCATTGATGTGCCTGTTGGCATTGTGTCACCCGCCACAAGTTGCGTATCGCACCCGTAACCATTCTTGAGAATGTAACTATCTACATGCGCCATCAACGCAGCAGAGTTCCAGTTCATCTCAGCAATAGTCACTGATCCGCATTCATTAGCTGATGATGCTGATGCCGATTCTTGAACAGAATTAGTTTCTTCAGAGTTGTTACCACCACAAGCTGAAAGCAAAGCTGCAGCAGAAAGCGCCGCGACAAGAGACTTCTTCATTTTGACCCCTTTCGATTGATTTGTATTTGATTGTTATTCTGTCTTTTAACCCTAACATAGCTACGACAGGTTTCCAAAGACGAACCCTAATGCTGCAGCAAAAGGCATGTTTATTATTCAAATAATAAAAAGCCCCACCTTGAGACTATCAAAGCAGGGCTATAACGAATCGTACCTAGACTATAAAACTACATCGTTTCCATTTTGAGGAAATCAGTGAATAGCGTCCAGCTTTGGGTATCCGCTCTTTCTTGATACTTTTCCGAACCAAATACAGTGAAGGCATGAGGCGCGCCGCCATAAGTCACCATTTCATGATCCACCTTCGAAGCCTCAAGCTCATCCGCTAGATTCGCGAAATCTGACATTGGAATAATTGAGTCTGCCGTACCATGCATCACAAGAACTGAGCCCTTTGTATTGCTGTAGCCTTGCCCTTCTGGGGTCGTCAAACCACCGTGAAAGCTAGCAAATCCTTTTAGTTCGGTACCTGATCTCGCCAGTTCTAACACGGCTGCGCCACCGAAACAGTAGCCCATGGCAACAGCGTTACTTGTATCAGCACCAAGCTCTTTTGCTTTAGCTAAACCTGCTTGCATGATTGCGCGCATTTTCTCGCGATCTTTGTATAGCTCACCAGTATGCTGTTTTTTATCAGCCACTTCCGTTGGACGCACGCCTTTACCAAATAAATCGACAGCAAATACTGAGTAGCCAAGTTCGTGCAGCATTTCGCTACGCTTAACTTCGTATTCAGTTAGGCCATCCCAGTCGTGAATCAAATAAACTAACGGTGCATCTTTATTATCGCCTGCAACAAAGTAGCTTTCATACGCTGTGCCATTCAACTCAAAATCAACATTTTTACCGGCGTGCTTCATACCGTGCCCATCAGCCACAGCAACACTAGCACCTATTGAAACAGCTACCGCAGCAGCCCCGACCAACCCACGAGAAATATTCATAGTCACCCCTTTTATTTCGATTGCGTTTTATATCGTTTTCGATTCAAGTATCTGCGCTTCATTGTCAGCCACTTGCTTTAGACCAAATTTTGCTACGCAGTTAGATTCTACTTAGATGACTATTTTTCATGCAAATCACCTCATTTGAGGGCGATC
>NZ_LWGF01000656.1:0-1476 GCF_001635355.1 Oleiphilus sp. HI0125 | reverse complement strand
AATTAGCTATCAAGTCGGGCACGACGACAACTCAAAATATTTTGCCAAAGTCCTTAATATCGAAAGCGATGTGGAGATCATTTCACTATCAGACGCGCAAATGTTGATGAGTGAAAATAAAGGTGGTTTGTTGATGGAACGTATTGTTGCTAATTATGAAAAAGTAGCAGCTAAGAAAGACGTAATCGTTGTTGAAGGTATTCCGAATGATAGAAATGAAGCCTATTTAACGCGACTTAATATCGATATTGCTCAGAATCTAAATGCGCCCGTTATTCTTGTCGCCGACGTCAATCAACGGACACCTACTCAATTATCTAAACACCTCAAAGTTGCGGCTTCCCTATATCACGGCACAGAGAGTCCTGACGTGCTTGGAGTAGTATTAAATCGCGTTGGCGAAATATCTGATGAGGACTTTTCAGCGCGCCTCGTTTCAATAAGTGACCTAAATGTCTTTACCAATAATTTCCATTTAATTGGAGCGATCCCTCTTATGAAAGAACTCGCAGCCCCAAGGGTCAGCGATCTCAAGTACACATTAGACGTTAACTCGCTTAACGAAGGTGAATCAGACTCTCGCCGAATTTATGACATCGTGTTTGCTGCAAAGACCGTAGACAACATCATTCCTAGGCTAACGCCTGGCACGCTTGTGGTAACACCGTCAGACCGAAGTGACGTCATTGTCGCTGCGTGTATGGCTGGCTTATCAGGCATTCCTCTCGCGGGCATATTGCTCACAAGTGATTCGAATATCGACCCTCGCATACACAAGCTTTGCGCAGCCGCTTTAAAAGCTGGTTTACCGCTTCTATCAACACCAACTGACACATTTAGAACGGCAGCAGCTCTTGCAAACCTTAACCGTGTCGTGCAGGTCGATGATGAAGCAAGAATGCGTCAGGTTGTGAGTATGGTTTCCGAGCATCTCGATTTGGAATGGCTCGCTCAAGTATGCGCCAAAGAGCGAAAGAGTCGCCTGTCGCCCCCTGCATTTCGCCACATGCTTACGTCTCGCGCTCGTTCCGCCAAAAAACGTATCGTTTTACCTGAAGGAAACGAACCTCGCACCGTTGCTGCTGCGATTGCTTGCCAAGAAAGGAATATCGCTCAATGCGTTATGATTGGGGAGCGCAGCGACATTAGCTTGGTTGCTGAAGCACAAGGTCTGACATTTCTAGATGAAATAGAAGTCATCAACCCCGACGAAGTGCGTGAAAGATACGTTCCTCATATGGTGGAGGCACGCAAGCACAAAGGCTTAGCGCCTGATATGGCGCGCTCTCTACTTGAAGATAATGTAGTTCTTGCGACGATGATGGTTGCCTTAGATGAAGTAGACGGATTAGTTTCAGGTGCTTTACACACGACAGCAAATACTGTTCGCCCAGCACTTCAGTTAATCAAAACTGCACCATCAGCCACTGTTGTCTCTTCGGTCTTCTTTATGTGCTTGCCAGAGCAAGTACTGGT
>NZ_LWGF01000655.1:0-862 GCF_001635355.1 Oleiphilus sp. HI0125 | reverse complement strand
TGCCTCTACTTGCTTAAGCTTCATATCAAATATCTTTTTATTGGCCTTATATTCGAGTTCTGCATTCTTGTGCCCGATCCGCATCTCCCCCTCTAATGATTGAATAGGGTTAAGAGCGAACGAGATACTTGGACTCTTCATACTTGAAGGATCTCCAATGATTGCACCCCAAAGCGTAGGCACAATTTGATATCTCGTATCCATTGCCTTGGGTTGAACTCTAATACTTGTCCCAATCGCTGCCCCCACCGAACAAAGGGCAGCCACTACAATAAAATCTACTGGGGCCTGCATTCGCATTGCCCCATCCTCTACAAACCTTTTTAGAACGGGCGGAAGACAGCCCATATCTAGAGCTGCTACCGAAACATCTGGAATGGTGAGCTTAGCTACTTCCGGATATGAACTGTGCTCAAAAGCCGACATAACCACCTCCATTGTTTGCGCAGTTCACTAAGTCGTTAAAGTCAGTGCATTTACAATGAGTGCATTGAAATTGCGGGATATACGGAAGCTCTTCATTGAAAACCCTCTGCGCTTTCTGAGCGTCCCGCACCCCTATATTGTGACCAGATGAAGAATAACGATCGTTGTCTGCACACACATTAAAGTTAGTGTTTGGGTAGAATGTCTTGAGGTTTTTAGCTGCGGATTCCAGATTGCCAGCATCGATACCCCAAAACACGGTCAACCCAGTCTCCTTATGAAGAGAAACCGCCGTTGCATATCCTTCGCAAAGCCAGGCATCATCAGTTACCGACTTCCCCACTTTTCCATAACACCCTTTTTTGCGCCCTCCATTTTCAAATCGCTTACGCCCATCAGGCCAAATGTACTGGAGGTTTACTATTTCATCTGGCTT
>NZ_LWGF01000654.1:0-2619 GCF_001635355.1 Oleiphilus sp. HI0125 | reverse complement strand
GTTGAAGTTCCTGTAGTTGTTCGTTTAGAAGGCAACAACGCTGAACTTGGTGCTAAAACACTTGCAGAAAGTGGGCTTGATATTATTGCTGCAACAAGCCTTACCAACGCAGCGGAATCAGTAGTCGCAGCGGCGGGAGGTCAAGCGTAATGAGTGTATTAATTAATAAAAATACGAAGGTAATCTGTCAGGGCTTTACTGGATCGCAAGGTACATTCCATTCTGAGCAAGCTATCGAGTACGGAACCAACATGGTTGGTGGTGTTACGCCAGGCAAAGGTGGCCAAACACATTTAGGTTTGCCTGTATTCAATACTGTACGCGAAGCTGTGGAGCAAACTGGCGCGGAAGCATCTGTTATCTATGTTCCTGCTCCTTTCTGTAAGGATTCGATTCTTGAAGCTGCGAATGGCGGTATCAAGCTAATTGTCTGCATCACAGAAGGTATTCCAACGCTTGATATGCTTGATGCTAAGGTTAAGTGTGATGAACTAGGCGTGCGTTTAATCGGCCCTAACTGCCCAGGTGTGATCACGCCAGGAGAGTGTAAGATCGGAATTATGCCTGGTCATATTCATCTTCCAGGTAAAGTTGGTATCGTATCTCGTTCAGGTACGTTGACTTATGAAGCAGTTAAGCAGACGACTGACTTCGGATTTGGTCAGTCTACTTGTGTAGGTATTGGTGGTGACCCGATTCCAGGATCAAACTTTATCGACATTCTTGAGATGTTCGAGAACGACCCTCAAACTGAAGCAATTGTTATGATCGGTGAGATCGGTGGCACTGCAGAAGAAGAGGCTGCTGAGTACATCAAGGCGAATGTAACTAAGCCTGTTGTATCATATATCGCAGGTGTTACTGCTCCTCCGGGTAAGCGTATGGGACATGCTGGTGCGATTATCGCTGGCGGTAAAGGTACTGCCGATGATAAGTTCGCAGCGCTAGAAGCAGCTGGCGTAACTACGGTTAAGAGTCTCGCAGACATCGGTAAAGCACTTAAAGAACGTACTGGTTGGTAAGTTCTTAAGGTTTAACAAAGGAGGCTCTTGCCTCCTTTTTTAATTTTGAGGAGTTAGATTTTTACTGTTCTAGTACTTCTTTGAAAATCTTAGAGGCGTGCTCTAAAAATGCGTTTAGCTTCGGAAGTTTGTTTCGGTGTTTTGGAAACAATGCATATATGTCTATATCTGACATTTTCCAATCGTTTAACACGCGCACAAGGCTTCCTTCCTTTGCCTCCTCTTTGCACATATAACTTGGCAGTATCGCAATACCTAGACTATCTATCGCCGCCTGTTTAACAATCGAAAACTCATCAACGAGTAGTTTAGGTTTGATGGTGAGTGTAAGTTTGGTTTTGTTTGAATTCTGTTTATAAAAATCGACTTGATTGCGATGAGCAAGATGTGACATCAGGAGTATGTTGTGTTCTGTTAGATCATCGAGATCTTTGAGTGGTGCGTTATGCTTTAGGTAGCTTGGGCTCGCATAAATATAACGTTTTGCGCAGCCAAGCGATTTCGCAACAAGACGCGAGTCATCAAGTTTTCCAACATGTATCAATAAATCATATCCACATTCAATTAAGTCTATGCGTTGATTGAGAAGACGAAGATCTACATCAATATCAGGATAATACATTAAGAATTGTGATAACGATGGTCTTAGAATTTCGTTTGCAATTGATATCGATGTTCCAATACGGAGTTGCTCACCAAATTCGTTTTTCATCTCTGAGATAGAGAAGTTTGCTATGTCAATCTCTTGCTGGATTTTCCTACAATGATCGACATATTGATAACCCACTTCCGTTAGTCGCTGCGATCTCGTTGAGCGCTCTAAAAGCGTCACGTCAAAACTGTCTTCGAGTTTGGACACCTTTCGGCTCACATTTGCCTTCGGAATATCTAATTTCTCAGCAGCTGCAGTAAAACTACCTGAATCAATGACAGCTAGAAAAACTAGAATGTTGTTTAAGTCGGTCTGTTTATCAAATCTTATGGCGAATAATTGTTGTCAAAAATGAGATTGTTTTACTCAATTATGCGTATATATATGTAATTAATTGTGGTCTGTATTTTCTCCATATTGATAGGAAAAACGTTTGAACCAAGAGATCGAGATGGAAATAATAGCGAGAGAATCATTGCCCATAGGAGGCTTTGCAGGACTAACTGAGCATAGGCTCGTTACGGATAGCCGAGTGTTTAGTCTTCGAAAACCTCTTAACACTTTTGGAGGGCTAGGGCGCTTTGTTTACCTTGCAGATGCGAGATTTGATCTTTACGTCTAAACGATCTTTTTCTGAGTTACAGAGTAGTGATGAACATATCGCCACAAATATTCTTAGTGCGAGGCTCGTTCAGTTAGAGCAGGACGGGCTGATTCATAAACAGGTCGATCCGGCTGATAAACGCCGAAAAATCTATACCTTGACGCCAAAAGGTGTAGATCTCATGCCAGTTATACTCGAGATGATCCGTTGGAGCGGCAAGCATGACTCAGCGACGAATGCGCCGCAAGGCTTGCTTGACCGAATCGCTAAAGAACGCGATGAATTGATCGAGGAATTGCGTCACGCGGTAGAGTAATATTTAGCGAAATTTCTGATAAAAA
>NZ_LWGF01000653.1:0-1586 GCF_001635355.1 Oleiphilus sp. HI0125 | reverse complement strand
TTTGGTGACGATTCCGCTGTTTTTGCACAGAGTTATCCACAGCAAATGTGGGTAATGTTTCAATTTTGTAAACGAGCGAGTTGTCAAGCGTGAATTAGCCAAAAATTTAATCTTGGACGTGGATACTTCTCGCCATTTTTTTATCAGGCGCTATACTTTCGGGCGATTATTTCTGGAGCGCCTATGTCCCATACATTACTTACCAAAGCTTTATTCTGTTTACCTCCTGAAACTGCCCATGATCTGTCACTAGACTGGATGAGTGCCCTAAATCGCTTGGGCGTATTTAAACCTTTTATGCCTAGTGTTGCAGATGATCCGGTCGAAGTAATGGGAATTCGATTCCCAAATCGAGTTGGTTTAGCTGCAGGTCTAGATAAAAATGGTGAGCATATAGATGCGCTTGGCGCAATGGGTTTTGGATTTGTTGAAGTTGGAACGGTTACCCCCCGCGCTCAAGATGGAAACCCTAAACCTCGAATGTTCCGTTTGGTCGATGAGCAGGCGATTATTAACCGTATGGGGTTCAATAATAAAGGAGTAGAGAGCTTACTTAACGCAGTTTCGAAACGACACTATAAAGGTCCAATCGGGATCAACATTGGTAAGAACTTTGACACAAGCGTAGAAGATGCCAATCAAGATTACTTGATTGGTTTGAGAAAGGCTTATAGCGCAGCGGATTATATTGCCGTCAATGTTTCTTCTCCGAACACGCCAGGATTGAGAACTTTGCAGTTTGGTGACTCACTGAAAGAACTGTTGTCATCTTTGAAAGAAGAACAGCTTGTTCTGTCTAAAGCCTCAAATCGCTATGTTCCCATAGCGGTTAAGGTGGCGCCGGATATGACAGACGAAGAAGTTAAGTTAGTAGCTGCTAGTCTCCGTGAAAATGAAATGGATGCTGTGATTGCAGGGAACACTACCGTCGATCGCTCTTCTGTTCCTAATAGTCAATTTGTAAACGAAGCAGGTGGTCTTAGTGGTGCGCCATTAAGGGTACGTTCAACAGAAGTAGTACAAGCTT
Source organism: Oleiphilus sp. HI0125 (assembly GCF_001635355.1). Taxonomy (NCBI): domain Bacteria; kingdom Pseudomonadati; phylum Pseudomonadota; class Gammaproteobacteria; order Oceanospirillales; family Oleiphilaceae; genus Oleiphilus; species Oleiphilus sp. HI0125. Next base: position 559 of record NZ_LWGF01000653.1, on the reverse strand, counting down.
TTTATGCGGAGTTAGGCGACGATCTGCCGATTATTGGGGTGGGTGGAATATCTGAAGGCGAGCATGCTCTGGAAAAAATAAAAGCGGGTGCGAAGCTTGTGCAGATCTACAGTGGTTTGATATATAAAGGTCCTAAATTGGTTAAGGATTCCGTGGAAGCAATTCGTTTTGGGAAGTAAAAGAAAGCCCGCTGTAGCGGGCTATTATAAGGGCACTAAGTCCCTTGCTTGTTAAAAGCTCGGAATTTTTAAACGTTAGGGAGTCTGTGGATGCCTGAGACGCCAGTTAATCCGTCCCAGTTATCTTCGCGGCCGTTTCGCCATCCATTAAGCCAGTCTTGTTGCGCGTCTTCGGAATACCCAGAGCATAGAGATTTTGATTTTCCAGAAATGCCAGCTTGATAACCTCTATTATATGCACGTTGCATTGGGTTTCTTTTCTGTCTTTTCATTGAGTGGACCTCTTTTTGAATCTGCTGAATAAGCGTATCGAGACGTTAACATTAAGTCTCAAATACACTTACAAGGTGTTTTGTAATTCGCTTTATCGCTGCTTAAAT
>NZ_LWGF01000652.1:0-1239 GCF_001635355.1 Oleiphilus sp. HI0125 | reverse complement strand
ATCGTGACCTGCAGAACGATATCGCTTAGATGGCCTATTGCTGGCGTGATCGTGAGACCGGCAAGCTCAGCGGCTGTCAACGTCCAGCTACCATCTCCATTGTCAGTGCCAGCCGATAACGTAGCATCTAACGGCACATCGCTGATGGTGTAACCGGTAACTGACTCAGAACCATCGTTATCTGCTAGGCTACCAGTGATATCCAAGGCAATAGCACTATTCTCATCACCATTTACATCACTCGCACTCACCGCAGGCGCATCAGCGACTGCTTCCAAAGTAACCTCCACCGAACCATTATAAACTTGACTAACATCGCCCTCTGTAAACGTTACTTCAGTCGTTAATGTAAAGTCATCACTGGAATGTTCAACTGGCGTAAGGCTCAACTCGTCAAGATCAGCAGGCTCTACTGTCCAGGTGCCATCACCGTTATTCGTACCCGCTGACAAAATCGCTCCAGTTGGCACACCACCGATAGTGACACTGCTCATTGTTTCATTAACGTCAATGGGAGTTAACGGACCCAATTCAAGATCAAAAACTGCGTCTTCTGCTACAGTGACAGCCCCCGTCAGTGGATCACCGTCAGCACTAGGGTTCGATGGATCGATTGGGTCGGTCGGATCAACTGGATCAACCGGGTTAGGACCATCAATTACAGTAATGACCGGATCATCAATTCCAGAATCGTCCAACATCGAAACAATCAATTCGCCTGAGTGAGACAGCTCAGAAATCAAATAGGTATCTGGATCAGTATCCTTAATATAAGCTGTCACGGTGATTGATATCGGATCAGCTAAAATTCCATCAGGAATGAATCTTAGATCAACGAGTTGATCAACAGTAAGCGACCAGCGACCATCTCCTAAATCATGCCCTGCTGACAAAGATGAACTCTGTGGAATATTAGACAGAATTACCTCGCTAACCTGCTCTGAACCGTCATTATCGGCGAGAGCAACATCGATCTGTAAAGGAATCTCATTGTCATCATTCATCTCTCCGGAAAGCAATGTAAGCGTCGGCACATCTGCTTCTGGGTCGACGTACACCGTCAGTGTCGAATCCGTTACTTTTGAAGAAATAACTCCGGTGTCAGGATCAGTATCTTGTGAATGAACGCTAACACTGAGGGTAAAATCACTACTACTATGAATTGGGGGAGTAATCATAAAAGTATTCACATCCGACCAACTATTAGTATCCGCTGTAAGGGTAGCACCACCCGGAATA
>NZ_LWGF01000651.1:0-1021 GCF_001635355.1 Oleiphilus sp. HI0125 | reverse complement strand
TAACTTTCAATACAGGCGTAATCGCATTTGTTGTACATGAAGCAGCAGAAAGAATCGTATCGCTCGACTCGATCACATCGTTATTGATGCCGTAAACAACGTTCTTAATGTCGCCCTTACCAGGAGCAGTCAATAACACCTTAGCTGCACCTTTTGATTTCAAGTGCAGGCCAAGACCTGCTTCATCACGCCAGATACCAGTATTATCAATCACTAGTGCATCGTTAATGCCGTACTCAGTGTAATCAACTTGATCAGGACCATTTGAATAGATAACTTGAATGCAGTTACCATTTGCAATGATTTGATTGTTTTCATTATCCACTGAAATCGTACCTTCGAATGGACCATGAACAGAATCACGACGCAACAAACTTGCACGCTTTTCTAAGTCATTATCAGCCTTACCTTTACGAACAACGATCGCACGCAATCGCAAGTTATTACCGCCGCCCGCTTTCTCGATCAAAATACGCGCTAGAAGACGACCAATTCGACCAAAACCGTATAAAACAACGTCTTTAGACTCAGCATTCGCCTGCTCACCGCCTTTACCAATAACGTCTGCAAGCTCTGCTTTCAAAAACTCTTCCAAAGAAGCATCGCTCTGCGCCTTGAACGAAACAGCTAATTTACCGATATCAACGCGTGCTGGACCAAGATTCAAACCATCAAGCACTTTTAGAACTTCTAGCGTATCTAGCGCAGAAAGTTCTGTATTCTCAATTTGACGCACAAAACGATGTGACTTAAGCAATCCAATCACAGACTGACTGATGATTGCGCGACCATAAATCGACGTCACTACATTGTTCTCACGATATAGACGGCCAATCAAAGGAATCATTGCTTCTGCAGCAGCTTCTCGTTGAGTCCAATCGTTAAAATGGTTTTGAATGTTTTCGTTGCTCACGCTTCACACCTCTTTGTATATGTGCGCACATAAAATAGGCCGCGTATTATCCAGATAATCTGACCGCTTGGCAATTAATTAACCGAGCCAATAAAAGTATTATTTTTA
>NZ_LWGF01000650.1:0-2737 GCF_001635355.1 Oleiphilus sp. HI0125 | reverse complement strand
ATGTAATTTTCTCTAAGGTTATTTTTATGCTGTTACAAATCTGTGTCCTTCGCGTGACATTTAAATGACATCTATTTTTGTGTGCTTAAGGAAGAACCACAGTGCTGTCCCCGGGGCACTTAGAGAGATTAGATAATTGCTATTAAGCAAGAAACAGAATCAAGGTTGAATCTTCACTTTTAAGTTTTGAACAAGCTAAGTGAATTTGAGAGATAAAACCTAAGCAAAAGAAAATGTCCCCTTTTTCAAAAAAGGCGATGCTGGTAAATGGCGATATCCAAACTAACTCAAGGTCTCTTAAGCTCTTGAAACAGGCATAGACAAGGGAACTGAACTAAAGTCAGCTTCTGTCTACTTTCATCCATTGCACCTTAAACAATAGATCCCGTATAAAGTGCGGAATGACGGATTCAAACGAAGGGATAATCCCGTTGAGCACGCAAGCGATTAAGGTGAATTGCGAAGCAAGAGAGGCTGGCATGTGCCATCTTAAGACCTTTGGCGAAACAAAGGTCTTAAGGCGCCGTCGGCCGCCGCCGACAGGAAAAGAAGAATCAGCCTGATGTTACTCCCTAAAAAAACAACAACCGTTTCTATCTATTTCCGTGCATCAGGAAATAGATTCAACACTCCCCCCCCTCTCTTTCACTAAACGAAATTCACTTTGCTGTCACAGGTAACGAGGAAGCGGCTTGGCACTGTCTATACCGAAGAAGACTAAATTCAAAAAGTTACTGTCGAGAGTACAAGCTAAAAATCAGCTTTTACAACCAGACGTCTAACTCTTGCCCACCAAGAACAGCCATTATTTCAACAACATCTTCAACGACGCGAAAATAAATAGTATCCGCTCGATAAGGACACCGGCGATAGCCTTGCCTTATCTGATCGACCGTTTGATATTGATAGGGATTTTCAGCGATACGCTCGAAGATAGAAAAAAAGCCGAAGAAGTATTCATCAGCCAATGCCTCACCGAACTCTGAATATCCATATTCGTAAATTCTTTTGAGATCATCTTTCGCATTAAGCGAAAGTTTGTAGGTAAACATTATTTTTTGAGTTCTTCCTTAAACTCAGCAAGCATCTCAGATGATGTTTGAGAAACAAAACCGCTCTGCTCAGCTAATTCCAGTTTTTGGTTAATCGCCTCGGCTCTTCTTGCACTGCGTATGAGGTCATTAATCAACTCACTTTTATTAGCATAATCTTTGACATGATCGACATGATGTTTCAGCCAAGAATCATTCTGTTCAGTCAAGGTAATACTTTGTCTAGGCATAATAGCAATCCTTAAAAAGCTCAGCTGGTGCAATATTACACCAGCACTTATTGATTACCTAATGCGGCGAAGCAGATCATTTTAAGAATGAGTACAGCTCTGTCATATAGACAATCTATGCCCGCTCATTGAGCGCGAATGACAAACTCCGATTATGACTCAATCATTTCCAATGACTTCACCACCTCACGGCAGAATGCAATGACCTCAAAAAACGACTCATAGTCATTGTCTGCAAATTCTAGATGGGCAGAGTTCTTCACAATGACGACATCGGCCTTTTGGTTGACGTAAATAAACTGCCCGTAGATGCCAATCGCATAGAACTCTTGGTCAGCATTTTCTGGAATCCACCATTGATAGCCGTAACCTAAATTGATGTAGGAGTTGTCCCGCTCACCTGGCACAAGATGCGGAGCGTCAGGCGTTACTGAAGCCTTCACCCACGCTTCTGGTATAACCTGCTCATCCTTCCATTTTCCGTTGTTAAGGTAGAGCAATCCAAAGCGCGCGAAGTCACGCGTGCGCATATTCAGCCCGCCGAGTACCATTGGCTCATTTTCATCATCAACAATGTAGTAAGTGCTCGATTCAGGTTCGATTTTCGACCAGAGCTTATCGTCAAAGTAGTCTGCTATTTCTCTTCCTGTCGCTGCACGCAACACCATTCCTAGTACATGCGTATCGATGCTGACGTAGTGTAAAAATGTGCCAGGTTCTTTTTCGTTTTTCAGGCTTGCCGCAAAATCATCGAATGATCCGCCTAATGCAAAGGTACGGCCAAAGCGATTAATATCAGAATTGAAGTCGTAATAGTCTTCATTGAAGGCAACACCGCTAGACATTTGCAATACGTCTTTAATCCGAACACCGTCATACCCTGTTCCGACAAGTTCAGGCACATACTCCGTCACGGTTTGTTCAATGCTTTTTATGTCACCCTCTTCAACGGCGATACCAAACAAAGCAGACAAGAATGACTTCGCGACAGACCAGGAGATACGATAGTCAGTGTCTTTGGTTCCTTGATAATACTCTTCATACGTCACTGCACCGTCTTTCAACACCAACAACGCCGTCGTGCTCGTGCGCGCTAAATACTCTTCTACGCTCTGCTCGCTCTTGTAAGTAAATGCTATTGGCAATGGTGCTGGCTGACTATCAAACTTAGAGGCATCTGTTGAAGGTTTGATCTCTACCGTTGGCGCGACCTCGCGCATGTTTGAGAAGTTATGAACGATTTTATCGCCATCAAACAGAGTCATCGTATGGTACAAACGTTCAACTTTGTCGCCTTGGAACACAGCGATCCAACCAATTACAACAAGTAATAGTAGTGCGAGTATTTTTATTATCTTCATTATGAGAGAACCTCATTTTTTTATTTATCATTTGATAAATAAACTACACATCAAAAATAAATATATCAATTGATAAATTTATCTAGGATATGAC
>NZ_LWGF01000649.1:0-877 GCF_001635355.1 Oleiphilus sp. HI0125 | reverse complement strand
CACCACGTGATGGATCAACCGAACAACGGATCTTCCACAATAGGCCAAGTGCTTTTGCATCAAGAACACCCTCGTCACGAAGTGACGCACGGATTTCAGTACGGAACTTCTCTAGAGCTGCTTGAGAATCTGCATCAGTTTTGATCCAGTACTTAGCAGGAATTGCAGCCTCTGCATCATCAACCATTTTGTTGATGTCTGGTAGGCGAGCAAGAATGTACTCACGCATGTTTTGACCGAATTCAGGAGCAAAACGGTCTTTATGAGAAATCATCTGCATCATACCGTACAGAAGCTTCTCATCGATGATACCGCCTTTTTCGCCAAGACCATGATACAACTCAAATACGTCGTAACCTAGCGCAACCATTGGTAGGATGTCGATGTTACCGTTATTGAACTGGCCAGAGAACGTAGCTAGCGATGTACCAACTGGAGATGCACCAGCTAGATCTGCAAACTTGTGGCTCTGTGGATCTTCGTTAAGTACAGATACTTTCTTACCACTGAACTCAGGAACAGTATCAATATCACGATCGTTTACGAACAAGTAAACAGAACCAACAGGAAGCGTACCAACCATTTCGTAGTTGCCATTCGTTAAGAAAGGAGCCAACTTAGGGTTAGTCAATGTTTTAAGAACACGAGCTAGACCTTCTTCGTCAATGATACCGCCAAGCGCATCAAGCGTACCGCCAAATGGCACGTAAGGACGACTAAGGATTGCTGTTAAGAAAACAACATCACATAGGCCTGCTTTAAAATCGTTTGAAGCTACTTTTTCATCTGTGTAAGCAGCGATTTCGATGTCCATGCCCCAACCGATACCTTTAGCAGTAAGGTCAGAGAAGAACGCCACAGCAGGGCCGTTTTTACC
>NZ_LWGF01000648.1:0-36494 GCF_001635355.1 Oleiphilus sp. HI0125 | reverse complement strand
GTAACAAAGTGTACTAAACAGAATACAAGGGAATGCATTAAGTTATTGCTCTAACACGCTGTTTTGACTATAAAAATGAACATTTTGTAGGTTTTTGTGGGTGCCATTGGAAATCTGGCACGGTTCTAGCTAAATGCTTAAGCGTTAGGAAATGGAGTAACTTGCCATTAGTAAGCGGCAATACTCTTGTTTAGAAACGAGTGCTGACAAAGCGCATATTTTCTAAACAAGCTGTAACGTGCGAAATGTGAACTTTTTGGCTTAAGATACTTTTGGTCAAACCAACGAGCATACTTTTGGTGCACTCAGTGTTCGAAAGTATGGCAGTCGTGAAAGAAATTGCTCGGTCATTTCGGTTGTAATATTTCTGTCATGGGTGTGAAATTAAATGGGCACCACTTTGGGGTTTCCCATTGAAACTATAAAAAACAATTTAATAGCTATTAAATTAACTAAGAACGAGCGGGCAAGGCCCAATCTTCAATTAGCAATAAGGAAGACGAAATGAAAAAGACTCTGATCGCTTCAGCTGTAGCAGCAGCTGCACTATCTTCAAACGCATTCGCGATGGATCATGCATCTGATCTTGCTGAAAAGCTTGATTTAATGCCAACTATCTACGGTAACATTCAGTTAGTTAACGACACTACTGATGACTCGCTTACAGATGATACTACTTCTGAGTTCGCAGATAACGGTTCTACGCTTGGCTTCAAGCACGAGCACGAGATCGCTTCAGGTATCTCAGGTTATTTCAAAGCTGAGCTTGAGTTCGATGCTGATGACAAAGAAGGTAACGGCGGCCTTAACGGTTTTGACGAAGCTTACATCGGTGTAAAAGGTGATTTCGGTAGCGTTCAGTTTGGTTCTGACGATACTGTTGCTGAAGATTTCGACGTTATGGACTTCGAAGAAGTTTATGGTATCGGAACTGGTAACTTGGTTGGTATGTCTGAAGGTGACAACATCCAATACCGATCTCCAGATTTCAACGGTTTGACTTTTGGTGTTACTCAAAAAGCTGATCAAAAGCCTACTGACACTGTATTGACTTCTGCTTCTGTTGGTTACTCTGCAGATGCATTCGGTGCAACTCTTTCTTACGCAGTTGGTCGTGGCGATGCAGAAGATGCATTCGGTCTTGGTGGTACTTTCGCTATTGAAGACTTAACTTTGATGGCTTCTTACGAAGATCAAGATAAAGCTTCATACGCTGCGATTGGTGCATTGTACACAATGGGTGCTGCTCAATTTGCTGCTCAATACGGTACTGGTGACAACGGCTTGGACGGTGCTGCTGAAGAAACTGTTGACGAGTTCTGGTTGCAAGCGCTTTATAACATCAGCGACAACATGTACACGTACATTGAATACGTTGATGCAGAAGAAGAAACTGGTTCTACTACTACTAAGGATCAGTCTAACTTCTCAATCGGTGCTACATACTATTTCTAAGTCTAACTTAGTAAGCTAGTTAAAAAGAACCGGCCTATTGGCCGGTTTTTTTGTGTCTGTTGTTTAGTAAAATTTTACTGTTGTTAAGGTGTTGGATTAGAAAATGGCAAGAGAATTGGAATTGAAGCTGCGTTGTCGCGAGCAGATTGATTTGCAGGCTGTAATACAGTGTTGTGAAGATCTTGGTGCTACTTTTGCTTCTAAAGATCAGGCGCTCACTGAATCGAAGAATCTGCGCAATATTTACTTTGATACGGATTCTCTATTGCTGCACAAACAGCGCATGGCTTTGCGGGTGCGAAATAAAGCTGGATATTACATTCAAACACTTAAAACATCTGGAACAAGTATTGATGGAATCAGTCAGCGGGGTGAGTGGGAGTGGTCGCTGGATCAGAGCGAGTTAGATATGCCTTTGTTGAATGAAGCGCCTGTCTGGAGTGCGCAGTTGCGTGATCAAGAATATCGTGCTGTGTTTGAAACGAACTTCTTACGCGAAGCGTGTGAGTTTGATTATCAGGGTTACGCTTTTGAGCTGGTATTAGATGTCGGAGAGATTGTATCTCAAGCTCGCACTAATACGGTGTCTATCAATGAAATTGAGATTGAGCTGAAGGTCAGTCATTCTGCCGAGTCGGCTGGTATGGGAACTGGAAAGGCTGTTTCGGTTTTACAAAGTTTATCGCATGCACTGTGTCAGAACTTGCCATCAGAGCAATATGATGTAAGCAAGGCGGAACGTGGGTACGCCTTGTTTTTAGGCTAAAGAATGATGTTTGGCGGTATTAAGAAGATGAAGTTAGTTGTTGCATGTAAAGCTTGCTTGCTATGTCTTATTCTGAGTTTGTATGCCTCTGTTTCTTTTGCTGATCTCCCAATTGAAAACGCGACAGAAAAAGCAGCTGAGCAAGCGCCTGGCGGCGTGGATGCAATTCAGCATAGCGATGTGAAGTTGGCCGAGTTTTACGTGCTTTATCAGTCAGTGCTGTCTGATTACCTTGTGCCGGGTGAGAAGAATGGTGTTGAACTTAATTTAGTCAATTATGCCGATCTTCGTTCTGACGATCGGTTAGATACGCTCATGCAGTTTTTGGCTGAATACGATTATGATCAACTAACGAATAAGACGGAGCGTATTGCCTACTTCTTGAATGCGTACAACATTATGGCGATCAATATGGTTGTCGAAAATTGGCCCCTGAAAAGTCTTCGCGGTTTAGGGAATATGTTTCGTCCTGTGTGGACGCATAGTTGCGGCACATTTAATAACGAGCACATGACCCTGCGAAAGCTTGAGCATGATATTTTGCGAAAACAAAATGAGCCTCGCATTCATTTCGCTTTAAATTGCGCTTCTGTTTCATGTCCTGATTTGCGATCTGAGCCCTATGTTGGCGAGAGGCTCGAGCAACAGTTGTCTGAGCAAACTTTTGGCTTCTTTAAACAATCGGGAAAGGGCGTGGTTGTTGATGGCAATCAGATCAAGGTGACACCTTTGCTTGATTGGTTCGAGGAGGATTTTGAACCGGTAGGTGGGGTGACTGCTTTTCTTCATACATATCTGCCAAAAGATAGTGTTCCTGCTGATTGGCAGCTTCAAGGTTTTCTTCCGTACGATTGGGAGGTCAATGCGCATCTCTCGGGATCAGAAAAACGCCAAATTAGAATGCGAGATAAGTAAGTCTTTCGGTTTCCTCTTCCGGCTTAAAACTTGATGCAGGGCAGCATTTTGTTGAGATGCTTTGCTACACTTCTTCGCATTACTCGTATTCTTTATCGTTTCATTGGTATCCACTATGTCGTTCGCACATTTTGTCGTTGAGCAACCATCCTCTTTACGCGCAAACGCTACCCGTTTTTTAGATCATGTTCAGGAAAGTGATTCTTATGAATTGCTGTCTGATGATTTCAAAGCAACGTTGACGCGAGCTTGTGCGCTCAGCCCTTTTGTCGCTGAGTTTGTCTCTAAGTACCCTGAAGTATTAGTTGATTGGCAGTCACCGGATTCGGCTTTGTTTTTAGGGCGATCTGAAAAATTGATGACTCAGCTCTTAGCTCAGAAGCTAGACGAGTGTAATGATGAAACTCAAGCAATGGCTGTGTTACGCGTGTTTCGGAACACTGAGCAGGCAAGGATTATATGGCGAGACATGAATGGTCTTGGCAATCTTGATCAGACGCTCGCCGAGGCGAGTGCGTTGGCTGATGTGTGTATTCAGCAATGTTTGATTTGGTTGCACGCACGTTTTATTGCGCGATATGGAACACCGCGCAACGCTGATGGCGAAGAGCAGAGAATGATTGTGCTCGGCATGGGTAAATTAGGTGCGCGCGAGCTCAATGTGTCTTCTGATATCGACTTAATTTTTGCCTTTCCTGAAAAGGGCGAGACAGACCATCCAAAAAAGCCCATTGATAATCATCAATTTTTCTCAAAGTTGGGGCAGAAGCTGATTCATATGTTGGATGCTCAAACGGCAGAGGGTTTTGTATTTCGCGTTGATATGCGTCTGCGGCCTTATGGAACTAGCGGTGCCTTGGCTTTGAATCTGCGCGGTTTTGAAGATTACTTCCAAACACAAGGTCGTGAATGGGAGCGTTTTGCCATGCTGAAGGCGCGTGCAATCACCGGTACCAAAAATGACCGAGCAGTGTTGCTGAAGAGTATCATTCAGCCATTTGTGTATCGTAAATATCCCGACTATTCGAGCTTTCAAGCTTTGCGAGATATGAAGCGACTTATTATGTCTGAGGTGCATCGCAAAGGTGGCGATAGAAACATTAAGCTGGGTAGCGGTGGGATTCGTGAGATTGAATTTATTGCGCAAGCCGCGCAGCTCATATACGGAGGTCGTGACTTAAGACTCCAAGACACTGGTCTGCAAAGCGCTTATCAAACACTTGCTGAACAAGATTATCTGCCTAGTGAGTGGGTTGATCGTTTGTTAGAGGCATATTGTTACCTGCGCGATTTAGAGCACGCAATACAGGGGTATAAAGATCAGCAGACTCAGCAATTGCCTGATGAAGAAGCTGCACAAGATGCCGTTGTGCTGGCTATGAATGAAGAAAGTTGGGGCGCGTTAGTTGCCAGGCAAGCCAAGTTGCGGGCAAATGTATCGGCTATTTTTGAAGAGTTCCTGCAAGAAGATGCACAAAGCGAAGAGCATGAGGATGCTGGTGCTTATGAGTGGCTTCAGATCTGGCAGGTCGAAGACGATGAGCAGGGAAGTCGCACAGAGGCTTGGGCCAAGGAATTTGAACGGGCAGGGTATGATGATCCAGTTCTAGCCGCTCAGGCGATGGTTCAATTCAAAGACTTACCGCGTTTTCGCTCGATGACGCCAGCTGCGTATAAACGATTCGAAGAATTTTTGCCTCGCTTGCTTAATACGCTGGCAGTTGGCGAAGCGCCGAGCCTGACGTTAAAGCGCGTTTTGAAAGTAGTTCAAGCCGTCTTAGGGCGTTCTATCTATTTGGTTCTTCTTATTGAAAATGAGCAGGCGCTTCAACAGCTTTGTAAGTTGTGTTCAGAGAGTGAATGGTTCGCTGAACATATTTCGGCCACGCCAGTTGTACTCGATGACTTACTAAAGCCGGAGTTGCTGTATACGCCGCCTAAACGCGAAGAGTTAAGTGATGAGTTGCGTCAGTCCTTGTTACGTATTCCTGAGGAAGATCTTGAAGCGCAGATGGATTGTTTGAGGAATTTCAAACAGTCACATATGTTGCGTGTCGCAGCCGCTGAGATAAGCGGTGTCTTGCCTGTGATGAAAGTAAGTGATTACTTAACATGGTTGGCTGAAGCCTGTGTCGATTCGGCATTATCGATCGCTTTGCACAACTTAAGTCAGAAACATGGTTTCCCAGAAGGGGACGAATTAGAAGGTGGCTATTCTGGGTTTGCTGTGGTCGGTTACGGCAAGCTTGGTGGTATTGAGCTGGGCTATAGTTCAGACCTCGATATGGTATTTATTTACGATGCCAATGACTTCGGCTCAACAGATGGCGATAAGCCAATTAATAATCAGCTTTTTTATACTCGTTTAGGTCAGCGCTTGGTGCATATTTTGGGAGCCCAAACCTCTCAAGGGATATGTTATGAAGTGGACATGCGTTTGCGCCCCTCTGGTAATTCTGGAATGTTGGTGTCTTCGATTAAAGCCTTTGAAAAATACCAAAGAGAAGATGCTTGGACGTGGGAGCATCAGGCCTTAGTTCGTGCTCGCTGTGTTGCTGGTGATGAGCGGGTAATGGCTAAATTTGATGCAGTACGCGATGCAATTTTGAGTATGCCAAGAGAGCGCGCCAAGTTGCTTGAAGAAGTCCGAGTGATGAGAGAGAAGATGCATACGGCTGCAGCAGATAAGCTCGGCTCGATCGACATGGCAGAAAAAAATATCAAGCAAGGTCGAGGTGGATTGATTGATATTGAGTTCTTAACGCAGTTCTTGGTATTGGCCAATGCGCATGAGCATCCATCACTAACAGTTTGGTCAGATAATGTGCGCTTGTTGGAGGCACTTTCGTCAACCATTGATGAAAAACTTTCGTATCAAGCTTTGGATGATGCGTATAGAGCCTTACGATCTGCGTTGCACAGAAAAAGTTTGTCAGGTGTTAGTTATCCTGAAGGATTGAAAGAGTTTCCGGTTGAGCGCGATGTGGCGCACGATGCGTTTGTAAAAATCTTCGGTTAATCACCATGTTGATATCAAGGATTTATCTTTCAGCTCAACTTATTCGTAGGCGAAAACGCTTGTCTTTGGTAGAATGCCCAACCTTTTATTTTTATTATTGAAACTCAAGCTAGCTAAGGCGCTAGCCACTGTAAGGAGTGAAGCACGATGTCGATGGCTGATAGAGATGGCCTGATTTGGTTTGACGGAAAAATGGTACCTTGGCGTGATGCTCAGGTGCACGTACTCACGCATACATTGCACTATGGTATGGGTGTGTTTGAAGGCGTCCGTGCTTATGAAACTTCTGAAGGTACAGCGATCTTTAAGCTTCAGGATCACACTGATCGTCTTTTCCGTTCTGCGCACATCATGCACATGGAAATGCCTTATACCAAAGAAGAAATCAATGAAGCGCAGAAAGCTGTTGTTCGCGAGAACAATCTGAAAGAAGCGTATTTGCGTCCAATGGTGTTCTTTGGTTCTGAAGGCATGGGTTTGCGTGCTGATAACTTAAAAGTACACGTGATTGTTGCTGCTTGGGAGTGGCCATCATATATGTCACCTGAGCTTCGCGAGCAGGGTATTAAAGTACGTACTTCTTCTTACACGCGTCATCATGTGAACATCAGCATGTGTAAAGCGAAGGCTAACGGACATTACATCAATTCTATGTTGGCTTTGCGTGAAGCATTAGATAGCGGTTGTGATGAAGCATTGCTTTTGGATAACGAAGGTTACGTTGCAGAAGGTTCTGGCGAGAACATCTTTATTATCCGTGAAGGTAAGATGTTCACACCTGAGCTTACTTCATGCTTGGATGGCTTAACGCGTCGTACTATCTTCGCTTTTGCGGAAGAGCTAGGCGTTGAGATCATTGAGAAGCGTATTACACGTGATGAAGTATATGTGGCTGACGAAGCATTCTTTACCGGAACTGCTGCGGAAGTTCTTCCAATTCGTGAATTGGATGGACGTAAGATTGGTAATGGCGCACGTGGTCCATTGACCGAGAAGTTCCAAACTATGTACTTTGACGCAGTTAAAGGTAAGCGTGAGCAAAACCAAGACTGGCTGACGCTAGTTTAATTGCGTTTTACGGTATCGGAGATACTGATTTGAAAATTTTTATCGTAGGCCCGTCCTGGGTTGGCGATATGGTGATGGCGCAGAGTTTATTTATTGCTTTGCGTCGACTCCACCCATCTGTACAAATAGATGTTCTTGCTCCAGCTTGGAGTCGCCCCATAATTGAAGCAATGCCTGAAGTGAATAAAGCCATTGATATGCCTTTAGGGCATGGTGTGCTTGATATTAAATCTCGCAGAATGCTTGGGCATAGTTTGCGCTCAGAGCAATACGACTGGGCGATTGTCCTTCCAAATTCGTTTAAGTCGGCATTGATTCCGTGGTTTGCGAAGATTCCTCGACGTACTGCCTGGAAAGGTGAAATGCGCTATGGCGTGGTCAATGATTTGCGTCAGCTAGATAAAAGCGTTTTTTCATTGATGGTGCATAAGTATGTTGGGCTCGCTTATGACAAGGGAACAACGCCAGATGCATTTGAGTGTCCGGCTCCCTTGCTTGTTCCTGCGACAGAGAATATTGCTAAAGCGATGACGAAGTTCGGTTTGGACAAGAGTAAGTCGGTGCTAGCGCTATGTCCGGGTGCGGAGTTTGGGCGTGCTAAGAAGTGGCCAGAGAGGCACTATGCAGAGATCGCACGTCGCCATATTGCTGAAGGTGGACAAGTTTGGTTATTTGGGTCTCAGAATGATGTGCCCGCATGTGGGGCTATTGCCGATTCTATCGATCAAGATTGTGTTAGTTTGCTGGCAGGCAATACCAGCCTAGAAGAGGCGGTTGCGTTAATGTCTCAAGCTGATTTGGCCTTAGCCAATGACTCAGGCTTGATGCACGTAGCGGCCGCATTGAATGTCCCAACGCTTGGCTTGTTTGGTTCGACCTCTCCAGATTACACACCGCCACTCAGTGAGAAGTCTGCGGTTATAAAAGCTAGCATAGACTGTAGTCCATGTTTCAAGCGTGATTGCCCATTTGGTCACTATAAGTGTTTGGAGGAGATGATGCCGGATAGGGTTTGGACGGCTTTGCAGGGTTTAAAATAGCTACTGCGACAACTTGGGCAGTGTTGAAAGCGAGCTCAAAATGCTCATTTATTCGCATATAAACTCTGCGTTCTCGCAACGCTTTCGCCTTGCCCACGTTTCTCTCGTAACGCTATTTGCCTCAATTTCATTTGGTTGAAAGTTAAAGTTTGCTCTCTTGTTCTCTTAGTACATTGGTTTAGTAATATTGGGGTCAGAGTACTTTTACTCTGACCCCGATCTATGAGCGTCCAGCGTTCTCAATCCTTGGGAAGCTCTGGGCATAGCGCTTGTTCAATTCCATCGCAAAGAATATGACCTAACATAATGTGTGCTTCTTGGATTGTTGCAGTAAGCGGCGCAGGAACCGCTAAGCAAGTGTCCGATATTTCCTTAAGTTGGCCTTTTTCGCCACTCATACCAATCACTTTGATGCCTTTTTTACGCGCTACATCGATGGCCTTGATTACGTTTCCAGAGTTACCAGATGTTGAGATAGCGACAAGTACATCGCCTGCTTGACCAAGTCCTGATAGTTGTCTTGCAAAGACTTCGTCATAGCCATAGTCATTACCGATCGCGGTTAAGGCTGAGGTGTCAGTGGTTAGTGCGATGGCTGGCAATGATTCACGATCAAAGCGATAGCGGCCAACGAGTTCAGCAGCAAGATGTTGAGCATCCGAGGCGCTTCCTCCGTTACCAATAAACAGTACTTTTTTACCTGCACGTATCGCTTCAACACAAAGTTGAATGGAGGTTTCTAGCTGCTCGAGGATGGCAGCATCATTTGAAATACGTGTTTTTGCTTCGATGCTGCGTTCAATATGCGCTTTGATGCGTTGACTCATATGATTATCCAATTAGTTCGCGAGTATTTTCTTGGGGCGTAGTTTACAACAGTCTTGTGACGCTGCTAAGGCTTCGTGTCTTGTAAAATCGTTTAGATTTTTCCAAATAAAGCTCTGGGAATATGCGGCTTCGGTGCGCGCTGTGCACATTTGGATCTTTGAATAAGACGGCTTTGCCGACGCCGGCAGTACGAGCTACTGAGACATCAGAGCTGCTATCGCCAACCAAAATGCTTTCAGCCAATCGTAATTTGAAGTCGCGCGTTGCTTTTGTGATCATGCCTGGTCTTGGTTTTCTGCATGTACAAGGTTGAGAAAACTTTGGATGATGCGGGCAGTGATAAGTATGCTGAACGCGAATTCCCTGCTTAGAAAACATGGATTCTATCCAATGTGTAAAAGATTGGAACGTCGCTTCGTCGTAGTATTTGCGTGCGATGCCGCTCTGATTTGTCACGATAATAATGGCATAGCTTTTTCGTTGCGCCTCTTTGCAAAGATCGAAAATGCCATCAACAAAATCGCAGTCTTCTTGGCGATGCACGTAGCCATGGTTCACGTTAATAACGCCATCTCTATCGAGTAAAAGTGCTTTGCGCGTTGGCGTTGTCATGCTGTTGTTTTATCCATTTCTTTCAAGATTTGTTCTGCAAGTAATTGATGCCCCTCTGCTGAAAAATGCGTTGGGTCGTCGTAGTGTGTTTGCATATTGCGTTCAAATACGTCGTAGCATTTTATGAGAGAGGTCTTGCTGTGTTTTTGAGCCAGTTCGGCGAGAGCGACATTATAAGCTTTAATCGCTTGGTTGCGAGATTTATCGTGATTGGGGGCTGTTTCGATCAACACCACGGAGGACTGCGTTTTATTGATGATGGTTTCTATATTTTCTTTGTATTCGTTCAAAGGAACTTGGTTTTGCATGCCAAATAGTTTGCCTATCCCTATTTTTCGACCGTATTTCTTCCATTTTTTTACCCAGCGTCGAAGAAATCTACGAGTGGATGAGTCAGGGTAATACAGCACATAAGGCGCGGCTTTGATTGTCAGCCAGCTATCGACAAGGCCATATTGAATGAAAATGATTTCGATCTTCGGGTGTTCGTAGTCTTTGAAAAACTCGAGCGCTTCACGCGTAGTAGACATGGTCAGTCCGCAATTCTGTATTGAACGCTCAAAGTGGCGCCCAACTATGTCGGCATATACTGGTGCCTTGAGTTGCTCTGTACCACAGGTATTGCAGTCGCCTAAAAACAGAAACTGAGCTTGAGTCTCTCTTAGAGAGGCGTACTTGTCTTGATATGCGTTTAGCATGCGCGTGCTCGTGAGTTGTGTTTTTGCATACTCAAATGCATCGTTTTCCATACTCGCTAATCGCCTGACCGTATGACTATTGCCAAGTTTTGCAGAGATTTCACTGCGTAACTCTTCCACCGAGTTCGCTTGAATAATTGCTTCGTTCGGAAGCAGTGAGGCTGCGCCTGATACTTTAGTTGATAGTACGGGTGTATCTGCTTGCAGCGCTTCGATCATGCTTAAACTCAATCCTTCCCGGGTCGAGTTAATAACAAGTGCATCGGCTCCGTAGAGAAATCGTCGCGCGTTATGTTGGTGGCCGATAAGCTTAATATGTTCTGACTCGTATTCTTTTAACGCTTTTTTTTCTGGGCCATCGCCAACAATGATTAGATTAACGGGCAAAGTCTGGCAGGCTTTCATCACGTTTGAATATGCTTTGACCTTTGCAAGCCTTCCAATGCAAATCAATATTGGCCAATCAGGGTTCAAATCATAATTGGCTATTAGTTTGGCCCGCAAGATGCCTGAATCCGCGTTAAAAAGATCTATGCCATTCTCAATGCAGGTGCTGGTGACGGCTTGTTTTTGTAGTTGTGTTTGAATGTCACGACTAACTGCGATCACTGCATCAACGTGTTTCACTGAAGGATAGTTTTCTTTGAAACCGTGGATAGTGACAAGTTTTTTGATGCTTCTAGAGAGCTTTAAGGCATTGATCAGTTCGACAGACTTTAATCCATGACAGTGAATGATATCGGGTTTGAAAGCGTCAATGGCTTCTTGTACGGATTGAGAAAGTTGGGGGTTTTTGCGTGAAAGCGTGCTGTCGACAGAGAAGGTTTGTTGCGGCACTTGTTCACACAATGCTTGGTGCGCAACAAGACTGAGGATCGAATCATTATGCGAATTGAAGTGTGCGATCAACTTGAGTATTTGCTGCTCCATGCCACCTTGTAACAAACCGTTTTGATTAGGCT
This sequence comes from Oleiphilus sp. HI0125, assembly GCF_001635355.1. Lineage (NCBI taxonomy): Bacteria > Pseudomonadati > Pseudomonadota > Gammaproteobacteria > Oceanospirillales > Oleiphilaceae > Oleiphilus > Oleiphilus sp. HI0125. The sequence continues at coordinate 25,131 of NZ_LWGF01000648.1, read as the reverse complement.
TTGATAGGCAGAGTAAGAGAATGCGTGTTTGACTCATAAAGAAATTCGAATTATCACGGTTGCGTTGACTATAGGCTGTAATTCAATGGTATATGCTCTAAACTGCACAGCCAATTTCTTGTTTCTATCTGTCTGTTTCTCAATTATATGAAAGATAAACTCATCGCTTGGTTAGTGACGCGCATTTTGAAGTTGCTGTCGTTACTGTCTTACTCCTCAACGCAAAAGCTTGGGCGTGTCATTGGACGAGCGTTGTGGCTCGGTGACTCTAGTCTTACGCGGGTGACTAAAGTCAATGTAGAGCTTGCATTCCCAGACTTAGAACAAGAACAGCAACAAGCACTCATCAAAGCTAGCTTAACAGAAACCGCAAAGCTTTTTGCTGAGTTTGGCGCAATGTGGGAATGGCCTACAGAGAAAGCGCTAGGTTTAGTTAAGTCTGTTCAGGGCAAAGAGTTATTCGATATGGCGTCAGAGCAAAACAAAGGGTTGATCGTTCTTGCGCCGCACCATGGCAATTGGGAATTGGTTGGTTTGTATTTATCTACATTACGCCCCATGGCTGCCTTATATCGCCCCCCTAAAATAAAGCCTTTAGAAGACTACATGTCTAAAGTGCGTGGTCGTCATGGCTCAGAGTTAGTGCCCACCACGAAACGTGGGGTGATTCGTTTGTTCTCGATTTTGCGTGAGCAAGGAATGGTTGGTGTATTACCTGATCAGGTTCCTCAAGGCAGCGGCGGTATTTTCGCACCATTCATGGGGGTCGAAGCGAATTCTGTCAAGCTGGTGTCGCGTTTGATCGAAAAGACAGACTGCTTGGTATTAAGTCTGGTTGCGATGCGCCGTGAGGACGGTACGGGATTTGACTTGATCTTTAGAAAGGCAGATCCGGATATTTATAGTGATGACTTATATACCTCGGTTGCTGCTATGAATCGAACAGTAGAGACCTGTGTGCGTGATAGACCCGAACAATATCAATGGGAATATAAGCGTTTCAAAGACGCACGAAAGGGAAGTCGACATACCTACGGATAGCTCGCGTATGCAACGAACAATTGTCTGTTTGAAGTGGGGTGAGATGTACGGCCCTCAATACGTCAACAATCTCTACGCAATGATTAGGCGTAATCTACAGGGCGATTTTCGCTTTGTTTGTCTAACGGATAATTCGACCGGCATTCGATCCGAGGTTGATTGCCAGCCTTTGCCAGATTTTCCAGAACCTGAATGGAAGTATGCGAGATACTGCTCAGCATGGCGCAAATTAGCCTTGTTTGATGCGGGTAAGTTGGGCCTAAACGGCCGTATTTTATTCTTAGATTTAGACCTTGTTATATTGAGTGCCATTGATGAGCTCTTTGAAGGTGATGCGCCTTTTTTGATGCTAGAAAATTGGTATCAACCTGGTAATGGTCAGGCGTCTTTAATGCGTTATGACAGTGACTTTGCCAAACCTGTATTAGACGAGTACTTGTCTGATTCTGAGACGATATTGAAGACTTACGTAACTGAGCAAGCGTTTATTGCGGAGCGTTTGTGCGTTAATGGCGCTTACTTTGACCCAAGTTATTGCGTGAGCTTTAAAAAACATGTGATGCATAGTGATTGGCGTCGTTTTACGAGCAAGCCCTATGATAAACCCGAGGGGGCCAAGGTCATTGTGTTTCATGGTCGGCCAAACCCGCCGGATGCGATTAAAGGTGATTGGGGGAAGTCATTACCTGCATTAAAACGCTGGTGGAAGGGTTTAAAGCCTTGTCCTTGGATTGCCGATTATTGGCGTGAGTAAGCGTACTCGTAGTGCTCCATAAACTGGGTCCAGTTTGCTTCGGTCCAAATAATTCCATGTCGAACATGTTCTTTGATGAAGCTGCGCTCTAGACGTTCGATCATGCGCATTCGGTGTCGTTCTTTCAGTTTAAAGATTTTAGCTTGGTCAAAGTCGATGACCCAAACCTTTTTCTGAGCATCTACCAGAATGTTCTGAATATTTAGGTCGGGGTGGAAGACGCCATGCTTGTGCAGGTCTGCAATGCAATAGGCCAAGTCTTTAATAAGTTGGTTGCTTGCAGGTTCTTGCAGTACTTTGAGAAGGTCTTCTGCTGTGTCGATGCGTTTCGTGAGAAGGTCTGCCGTATAGTGACGTCCTCTTTTAATAACGCGCGCGCCCGCAGGCTCTGGAACGGGTAGTCCTGCATCATGGAGTTTCTGTAGTATTCGGAACTCTTTGATAGATCGTGTTTTATCAAACGAAAAGAATAAATAGTGATCACGATTAAAGCGGCTAATTAGCCCGCCTCGATAATAGTGGCGCAACACAAGTGCATACTCGTTATGGCGCACAAACCAGGTTGTTCCTCTGCCAGATTCATGACCTTCAACTGCATGAATACTTTGCCAATACTTAGGGTCAAAGTATTCGGTTTTTTGTTCATGGAAAATTCCATGATTAACTTTAATGAAGGTGTTTTTCAGCATGTACGTCATTTATCGATTTAAAGCTTGCTAACCATAGCGGATTTTTGCCAAAGCTCTTTATAAAGTTGCAATGTTTTTTGTGTGGTTTGGCTTTTTTCAAAGTGCGTTTGAACGAATGCGTGAGCATTGTCTCCTACAAGACTTCGTTTGTCAGTTGAGAGAGTGTAAATTTTTTGTAGCGCAGCAATGAAAGATGACTCATTTTGCGCTTTATATAATGCGTACGGAATTAGCTCTGGAGCAATGATGTCTCTACTTGTTCCGTGATCAGGCGCTAGAACGAATGTTTTCATCGCTTGTGCTTCTATGATGGTTCGCCCAAATGATTCTGGTTTGGTCGTAGCGGACAGTACAACATCCGCGTTTTCATAAAACGGCTGCAGATTTTTCTGATGCTCTACAAAACGCACGGTATGACAAGAGCTTTCAGACAGCTTCTGAATCTCTTTGTAGTAATCATCCTTTCCTGTTTTGTCACCAATAAAAATTAGCTCGACTCGTGTGTTATTAAATTGTTCAAGTGCTTTTAAGACAAATGCATGTCCTTTTAATCGGGTAAATCTCGCAGGCATCAAGAGAGTAAATACTTCTTTTTCTTTTGGTTGGCTTTGTTCTTGAGCAGGTTTAAAAAAATGCGTATCAACCCCGCGATTAATCGTCACAATGTGATTGGCAAGTGCTGGATAGGTGCTTTGTATATGCCTTTCAACAAACTGAGAAACTGCGATTGTTCTGACTCCACGTAGCATTGCGGAGTTATAGAAACGCTTTGCAGCGGGTTGATGTCCATAGACTCCATGGAAAGTCGCAACGTAGGGTACGCCGCTCAGCTTAGACGCCAATAGGGTGCTCCACGCTGGGGCCCTAGAGCGAACATGTAACAAGTTTATGCCGTGTTCTTTGATTAATCGCACCATTGCGAAAGCATTGAGTATGATGCGGACAGGATTCTTGCTGTGAACGGGCAGAGTATGGTGTCTGACATTGAACAGATTCAGTTCCTTAGTCAGCTTTCCGCCGGATGAAATGACGCTCGACTTGATGTGATTTGAGGACAAATGTTCAGCCAGCTCTATCGTTCCGCGTTCTACACCTCCGCCGTGTAATGCCGGAAGAATTTGCGCAACATGCGGCGCGGCTTTTCTTTGTTCCACTTTTTTTAAAAGCCAGTGTACGGCGCGTTCAGCTTCGTTGATGATCGCGCTCTGTGCTTCTGAGCTTGGTGCGTGTGAACTTTGGTGTTTTGAGTTGTGAGAGGGTGCAGGCGCTTTGTCTTCAATATATCGAAAGATGAGATTTTCTTGCTCGAGTGTTTTTAGTTCGTTGAGAACCTTGTTACGTCTCAATATTCGTCGTTTGGATTTCAACTGAAGCACGCCCACAGGCTCTTGAGTATTGAGAGCCTCATACATCATATTTATGCTATCGGGGCTGACCCAAATCGATTTGGCGCTTGCCAGTATTGGTTCAATGTCAGCTGTTGCCTCAATGATTTTGATATGACTTAGCTGTTGTTGAATAGCCTGAGCAGTGCTAACAGGAGTGCGTCGAGAACAAGAGACTGACCATGGTAATGAGTCGTCTTGTGAGATAGTCGTAATCTGCTTGATGATTTTTTCTTCATCCCAAATGAAGTGTTTGGATTGTCCGCCTAATAAAATCAGACCTTCTGATCTTGTGTCCGATGCAATTGCGGATTTCTTGATTAACGGCCCTTTTGTAGTGAGTACGCGCTCACTATTTTTAAGTTTGTCATGTCTTGGTGCGATGATCGCATCAAATAAACCATGAGGAAGAGAGGGTGACATAACAGAGCAGGATAAAGCCTGATACTGTTTTGCGAGCGAGAGTACTGCCTTGTGCGTGCTATGGCCTGCACCAATCAAAATATCAAAAGTTGATTCAGAGCTTGGTTGCTGATCTGTATTTATATCGATCCATGATGTGGCGATTGGAACTTGTTCTTTAAAGGCGCACTCTAGGGCCTCAAGTTGTTTGCGGTGGCCTGTTTTGTTGTCAGTCACGAAACAAATTGAAATCATGGAAGCAGTCGCTTTATTACGTATATTGATTGGGCAGTTTTTCGCACTAAGGTATACTCGCGAGCTGTTCGATGAGGCGCTTTGTATATGGTCCGGTTAGTTTACTCAATTATTATTGCGATCTGCATTCCTTTTGTGCTGTTGCACTTATTGCTTCGAGGGATTCGCTCGCCTGAGTATCGATCACGTCGCTTGGAGCGTTTAGGCTTTTTTAAGGCCCCAGAACAAGCTCAAGATTTTTGGATTCATGCTGTTTCCGTCGGAGAGTTGCTTGCGGCCGAACCTATTATTCGAGAGCTGCAAACTCGTTATCCTGCAAAGCGTATTACTGTCACGACAATGACGCCTACGAGCTCTGCATTGGTGAGTAAGCTATTTGGTGACTCTGTTTATCATGTATATGCCCCATATGATTTTCCGTTGTTTGTCGGTGCGTTTCTTAAGCGTATTCGTCCCAAGTTTGTAATCATCATGGAAACTGAGCTTTGGCCGAATATGCTGCATGGTGCGCAGAAGGCGGGTTGTTCTGTGGTACTAGCTAATGCTCGCTTATCTGAGCGTTCTGCGCGAGGTTATAAGCGCTTTTTGCTACTGCTTTCGTGGCTTTTTGATAGTTTGCAGCTGGTGCTATGTCAGTTTAAACCGGATGCCGAACGGTTTGAGCGGTTAGGTATTTCACCAGATCGTATTCGCGTCACCGGAAGCCTAAAATTCGATATGCAATTTGACGCAGAACTCGCCGAAAAAGGTCTGATCTTGAGAGAGGGACTCGATTCTGAGCAAATGATTTGGATCGCGGCGAGCACGCATGAGGGTGAAGATGCCAAGGTTCTAGCTGTGCATCAGGAATTAAAGCAGCGTTACCCTGATTTGCTATTGATATTGGTGCCACGACATCCAGTGCGTTTTGATTCTGCATATCGTTTAGCCCATGAGATGGGGTTTCGTGTCGGCAGGTACAGTGAACGAGAAAGTTTGTTGCCCGATGAGGATGTTTACGTCTTAGATGTTATGGGGCAGTTGATGCGTTTTTATGCGGCGAGCGACATTGTTTTTATCGGAGGTTCTCTAACGGAAGTTGGTGGCCATAATCCGATAGAGCCCGGAGCATTGGGTAAGCCTATGCTGATTGGCCCTCACTATTTTAATTTTGAAATGATATGTCGAGAGTTCATGGCATCCAGCTCGTTAAGTGTTGTGCAGGATGATGCTGATTTGAAGGTGCAATTGAGCCGATTACTTCAGGATCCAAAAATGGCCGCTGAGTTAGGAAATGCTGCGTTTGACGTGGTGGAGAAGGGTAAGGGCGCAATCGCTAGGGTTGTCGATGCAATTGCGCCAGAACTAGATTAGTTAGCTTGCAAGATCAGGCTTTCGTTGATCGCAGCGAGATCTTCTTCATGAAGCGTACCGGCAGCTTGTTTTAGCTTGAGACTGCTGATGATGAAATCAAACCGCGCACTCGCATAATCACGCAATGCTGTGAAGTAATTTCTTTCCGCATCGAGTACTTCAACAATATTACGTGTTCCAACGTTATAGCCTTCACGTGTTGCTTCGAGAGCGCTCTCACGAGAGATAATATTCTGTTTCAAAGAGTCAACGGTTTGAGAGTTTGTACGCAAGTTAATGAACTCTGAGCGTGTTTCAATTTCAGCCGAGCGTTGCGCTGCTGTGAGTTGATGCATTGCTTGCTCGGAGAGTAAGCGAGCACGTTTTGACGCTGCACTTGTTCCGCCGCCAGCATATATAGGGAGGTTCAGATTTATAAAAACCGTACCTCTTTCCGCTTCTGTTTCAACATTGTTATTGAAAATACCTGATTTCACCTCATCAAGATTTGTGTTATCAAAGCCAGCTGTGAGAGTCAGAGTTGGATAATGTACTGCGCGCTTGGATTTGTAACCCATTTCTAATGCCTTGGCGTTAAAGTGGGCAGCAATTACAGAAGGGTTATTTTCGATAGCGCTATTTACCCATGACTCAATACTATCTGTTGGATCAATTGTTGTTTCGTAGGTGTCTGAAAGTGTTTTTAGATCTATTGCGTATTGGCCAGTGATGCGTGACAGAGTCTCGCGGGCAATCGTCAATGCGCCTTCTGCGCGAATTCGTGTCGTTTGGGATGAGTCGTAAGATGCTTTTGCCTCGTGCACATCGGTGATCGCAATCAACCCAACCTCAAATTGTTCTTTCGCTTGCTCATATTGACGTTTAACGGCTGTTTCTAAGGCTTGGCTAGCAATCAAATCTTCTTCTGCGCGAAGCACGTTAAAATAAGCTTCGGATACTTTAAGAATGAGATTTTGTTGCGCTGTTAAGAACTCAGCTTCTGCGCGTGATGATCCATATTCTGAAGCAGAAAGATCGTACCATCGAGGCATGTTAAACAAAGGTTGCGTTAAGCTCACGCCGTAAGTTGTACTTTTATAGGAGTCCGATACGTTTGGACCTTTTTTGATCTCGTCATTGGTATGACCAATGCTTGCGTCAGCGTCGATTTGAGGAAGAAGATTAGCTAATGCTATGTTTTCTTGTTCTTGCTCTGCTACGTAAGCTGATTCGGCAGCAGCAATGTCGGCATCGTAGGTGAGAGCACTTTGATATAACTCTACTAAGTCATAAGTGTCTGCTAGAGCGGAGCCTACGCTAGCTAAACAGCTAATAGCGATACATAGAACTAGTTTTTTAATTGATATCATGAGTAGACAAAATCCTTATGCATTTCAAAAAAACACGTGTAACTGAGTATAAGGTAGCAGTTGCTAGGCATTCTGGACAATATTTTTGCGTAACTTTACACTTGCGCCGCTATTTGCGGTGCCTTCGATGGGATGGCCTGCTTCAAAAACTTTTAAAGAGTAACGAATGGCAAACTTTACGCACGAACACTGGAGCATGGTTCAAGAAGAGTCTTGTTATGAGGGCTTTTTCAAACTTATTCGATATCACTTTAAACATCGCCTGTTTGAGGGTGGTGAGAGCCCGGTGTTGTCGCGTGAAATTTTTGTGCGTGGTGATGCGAGTTGTGTCTTGCTCTATGACCCAGATAAGGATTCGATTGTGCTCGTTGAGCAATTTCGTATTGGTGGACTTCATCATTCAGACTCACCTTGGATGCTTGAGCTTGTTGCCGGTATCAACGAAGAATCAGAGTTGCCAGCTGATGTTGTGGTGCGTGAAGCGCAAGAAGAAGCGGGTGCAGATGTATTGGATTTGATGCATATCTATGAGTTTTATCCGTCTCCAGGAGGCTCTACCGAGCGCATTCACTTATTTGTTGGCTTGGTTCATAGCGAAGGTCTTGGTGGTGTGCATGGCCTTGAAGAAGAAGGTGAAGACATAAAGGTGCATGTTATAGGGTTTGATAAAGCTATGGAGATGCTCAAAGATAATAAAATTGATAATTCCCCAGCGATCATTGCCTTGCAATGGTTGGCGTTAAACAAACAAGACGTTAACGAGCATTGGTCAGGTAAATAGTTCGTGGTTAGAAAATACGTTCCAGATATCTCTCATCTGAATGCTTTGTTTGAAAGCAACTATCGCCGCTTAATGAAATTACTGCATCTTGTTGATGAAGGTGATGAGCTAAATATTTCTTTGTATAACGGATCTCATTTTATTGGGACGGTTCATGCTCAAAATATCGAGACCTCAAAATACACCGACACAATTTTACTAGAGCAAGTCTCCTCAGCAGGGCCTTGGCTGAATAATCCATCTTTAATGGTTCGTCTTTATCATGATGCGGCTGTTGCGGAGGTCATTAGTCGTAAAGGGTATCGAGCACTTTCTGGTGTGAACTCTTACCCAAATAAAGATATGAATCTGCCGGATGAGAAAACGCAGCTGAATCGTTTTTTATCAGAATGGTTGAGTTTTTGTTTGCGCTACGGGATTTGTGATACACACCCGTTTAACCCGAGTAAACTGTGAAGCTCGTGCTAGACGCGCCATCAAGTTCGCTTTAACTTTATTGTGTGTGAAACATAGCGTCTTATCTTTAAGGGCATAGAAACAGCATAAAAATGAATACAATAAATAGCTGTCACCCTTAAAGCGCAATACGAGACAGAACGACTAGTTTGTCTATACTAATTTGTCATCGTACTGTCGAATGATTGAATAAAACGTTATTTGCACTGAGCGTGTAAGCATTAACAACTAGAGCCGAACTCCAATGCACCAGAAGGACTATGCAGTGAAGGTGCTGCATATCACAGATTGCCATCTTAATGCAGACAGAAGTAGAGACCTGTTAGGTATCAATACTTTTGATAGCTTGAATGCCGTGTTAAATGACATCAAGGCAGATGGTCAGCAGCCAGATTGTATTCTCGTGACTGGCGATATTTCTCAAGATGGATCTGTCGAAGCCTACCAAACGATGAAAGAGATGCTGTCTGATTTCACCTGTCCAATTCGTTGGTTTGCAGGTAACCATGATGCACGTTCAAATATGTCATCGGTGATCGGCGAGGGCGAAGAGCTCCAGAAAACCTTGGTTGTCGGTGATTGGGAAATCATTCTTTTAGATTCTTTATCCCCAGGGAATGTTCATGGTGAGTTGAGCGACTCAGAGCTGAACTTACTGGAGACTTCTTTAGCTTCTTCCTCTGCGAACAATACGATGGTGTGTTTGCATCATCACCCAATTCCTATTGGTGCAAAGTGGCTCGATAACATCGGCTTGCATCGTCCTGAAGCATTTTTAGATGCGGTCTCGAAAGATCAGTCAGTAAAAGCTGTTTTGTGGGGGCATATACATCAGGAATTTGATCAGAGTATTGATGGAAAGCGCTGGTTGGCTTCTCCTTCAACATGCATACAGTTTAAACCGCAGTCTGAAGACTTTGCTTTAGATAAGTTGGCTCCAGGGTATCGTTGGCTGACTTTACATTCTGATGGTTCCTTCGAAACGGAAGTGAAGCGAGCAAATGAGTTTGAGTTTGAGCTAGATCTTCAAAGTAATGGCTACTAAGCGACTTTTATATCTTCACGGTTTTAATAGCTCCCCTGCTTCTGAAAAAGCGAATCAAACCTGTAGTTATTTTGCTGAGAACGATCTTTTCCGAATCGACATTCCTGCTCTTCCTGCTGAACCGTCCAAAGCAATCGACTTGCTAGAGAATAAGCTCCAAGTTGCCGAGTATTCTGGTTTGATTGGTAGCAGTTTGGGAGGGTTTTATAGTCTTTATCTTCATGTTAACTATGCATTGCCGGCTGTTTTGATCAATCCAGCGGTGCGGCCGTATGAGTTGTTGTCGGATTACATTGGCATAAATAAAAATATGTATACCGGCGTGGAGTATGAAGTAAAGTCTGAGCATATGGAGCAATTACTTGCTTTAGATGTTGATCGGACGTCTTTAAAATTGTCGCAGTTATTTCTCTTAACAGAGAGCGAAGACGAAACACTCAATTATCAAGAAGCCGCGCTTAAATTGCTTGGTGCTAAAATGTATTTAAGTCGTGGTGGTGATCATTCTTATACATCATTCACAAAACACTTACCCACCATAGAACATTTCTTCAACAGAATTTCTTCTAAAAGCTAGTTTTTCTAGCTTTTGTTTCGGTAAAATGCGGCCCAATACTAATAAGCTTGTGGAGCTGTTAAGTGGGTAATAAAACATCATTGTACCAAGCGCACCTTGATTCAGGCGCAAAGATCGTCGATTTTGGTGGTTGGGATATGCCAATCCACTATGGCTCTCAGGTTCAAGAGCATCATTTTGTCCGCAAAGACGTAGGCATGTTTGACGTGTCACATATGACTATCGTCGACTTGTCTGGTGCAGATGCTCAAGCGTATCTGCAACGCTTACTAGCAAATGACGTTGCTAAGCTAAAGTCAGTCGGTAAAGCGCTATACACCGGTATGCTTAATGAAAACGGTGGCGTGATTGATGACTTGATCGTATACCGTATGCCTGAAGGCTTTCGGCTTGTTGTGAATTGCGCAACAAGAGAGAAAGATCTTGCTTGGATGGAAAAGCAAATCCAAGGTTTTGATGCCTCATTAAATGAACGTCCAGAGCTCTCTATGGTCGCTGTTCAAGGGCCAAATGCTTTAGCGAAAGTTTCTGAAGTGCGTGCGGATGCAGCATCTTTGATTGAGTCTTTGAATGTATTTCAAGGTTTGGAAGACGGCCAGTGGATGTATTGCCGTACTGGATATACAGGTGAAGATGGCCTAGAAGTTATTGTTCCTGAAGCTGAAGCGGAAAAGTTTTGGAAAGATCTTGAGGCTGCTGGTGTAAAACCATGCGGACTCGGCGCAAGAGATACACTTCGCTTAGAAGCTGGTATGAACTTGTATGGATCAGATATGGATGAGGAAGTGTCTCCGCTTGAAGCGAATATGGGCTGGACGATTGCTTGGTCAGAAGATCGTGACTTTATCGGTAAGTCTGCACTCGTTGCACAGAAAGAGCAGGGCTTAAAATTCAAACAAGTTGGTTTGGTACTTGAAGCTCGCGGTGTATTGCGCGGGCATCAGAAGGTGTTGGTTGAGCATGAAGGGCAAACTCTCGAAGGTGAGATTACTAGTGGAACATTTAGCCCAACGCTAGGTTATTCCGTCGCGTTAGCGCGAGTTCCTGTTCAAGCTCAAGAAGAATGTGATGTGGAGATGCGAAACAAGCGCGTCCCAGTCAAAATAGTTAAAGCGCCTTTCGTGAGAAATGGCGAACGTGTTTACAAATAAAATATAAAGTCACCAGTGGTTAAGCGCTGATGAAAAGGAGATAGGTATGAGCAATATTCCAAGTGAACTTAAGTACTTGTCGAGCCACGAGTGGGTTCGTGTTGAAGCTGACGGTGAGACAGCTGTGATCGGTATTACAGATCACGCTCAAGAGCTTCTTGGCGATGTTGTTTTCGTTGAGTTACCTGAGTTAGGTAACGAATTAGCCTCGGGTGATGAGGCTGGTGTCGTAGAGTCTGTAAAAGCAGCTTCTGATATCTTTGCACCAGTAAGTGGTGAAGTTATTGCGATTAATGAGAGCTTAGAAGACGCTCCTGAAACGGTAAATAGCGAGCCTTATGACGAAGGTTGGTTCTTCAAAGTTAAATTGTCTGACTCGTCTGAACTTGAAGCCTTACTTGATGCAGATGCTTATGCAGACGTGTGTGAGGCTGACGACCACTAAATCTAAATAAAAGCGCATTGATGCGCTTTTTTTGTTTTATACGTATTGTTGTTTAGCCCCGACTAATAGGGGGCTTTTTGTTTCGTAGGAGCGAGCATGCCTTTTGTGCCTCATACCGACGCTGACGTAGAGAAAATGCTGGGAACTATCGGCGTTGAATCAATCGATCAGTTATTTGATGAAATTCCAGAACATTTACGAGCAAAGCCTTTAGCTGTTCCAGCTGGTTTGTCTGAAATGGAAATGATGCGCCGTATGAACGAGCGTGCTCAGCAAGATAGCGGAGCGCTTTGTTTTATTGGTGCGGGTGCTTATGAACACCATGTTCCTGCTGCTGTTTGGGATGTGACTACTCGTGGTGAATTCATGACGGCTTATACGCCTTATCAGGCAGAGGCAAGTCAGGGTACGTTGCAATTGATTTATGAGTACCAGTCGATGATGTCGGCACTGACAGATATGGATGTATCTAATGCTTCTTTGTATGACGGTGCTTCTGGATTAGCTGAAGCTGTTTTGATGGCGATTCGTGCGAATCGTAAGTCAAAGAGTAAGAAAGTACTAGTAGCCAAAACAACGCATCCTCTATATCGCAAAGCCGCGCAATGCATCGTTGAGAATCAAGGAATTATGCTTGATGAGCTAGCAATGGATGCGCAGGCTTTAGTGACGGATCAGTCAGCCTTGGCCGAATATGAAGGTCAAGACTATGCCGCGCTTGTTATTTCTCAACCGAACTTTTTTGGAAGTTTGGAGCAGGTTGATGCGCTAACTGATTGGGCGCATGCGCAAGGTATGCTGGTGATTGCGGTTGTTAACCCTACGGCTCTTGCAGTGCTGACGCCTCCAGGGCAGTGGGGTGAAACGGGTGCTGATATTGCTGTTGGCGAAGGTCAGCCTTTAGGTGTTCCTCTTGCTTCAGGTGGTCCTTACTTTGGGTTTATTTGTTGTACCAATAAACTCGTGCGCCAGATGCCAGGCCGTATTATTGGTAAAACAGTTGATACAGAGGGTGTTGATGGATATGCCTTGACGCTACAAGCGCGTGAACAGCACATTCGACGATCGAAAGCGACATCGAATATTTGTACCAACCAAGGTTTGGCGGTTACTGCTGCAACGATTTATATGTCCTTACTTGGCGCGGAAGGTTTAAGTCGTGTTGCCGCGAATAGCCATTCGAACACACAAAGTTTGGCTCAAAGTATTGAGCAGTTAGATGGCGTTACATTGGCTAAGCAAATAGCTAGCTTTCATGAGCGTGTTGCATTGCTTGATAAGTCTGCAGAGCAAGTACTTGCAGCGATGGCGAACCAGCAAGTGTTAGGTGGGATTGATCTCGCGCCTTATTACCCAGAGCTTGGCAACGCTATTTTGTTCTGCGCGACAGAAACAAAGACACAAACAGATTTAGATAAATATCGCGATGCCATGCAACAGGCACTATTAGAAACGGAGGCTGTGTAATGTTGATTTTTGAAAAGAGTTCTCCGGGTCGTCGAGCGACCGCTCAAGCGCCAAGTAATAAGGCTGAGCTTTCTGGCATTCCTGCAGAATTTCGTCGTAAAGATGCGGCTAAATTACCTGAGGCATCTGAACTGCAAGTTGTTCGTCATTTTACGAATCTATCGCGTAAAAACTTTTCCATCGATACGCAGTTCTATCCTTTAGGCTCCTGTACGATGAAATACAATCCTCGCGGTGCACATAAAGCTGCAAGTTTGCCGGGGCATCTGGCTCGTCACCCTTTAGCGCCTCAATCGCACAGCCAAGGCTATCTTTCTTGCATTTACGAGTTGCAAGAGATTCTTAAAGAAGTAACCGGCATGGCAGGCGTTTCGTTAACACCAATGGCGGGAGCGCAGGGCGAGTTTGCGGGTGTTGCGATGATCAAGGCGTATCATGATGCACGTGGCGATACAGCTCGTCAGGAAATTATCGTTCCTGAAGCGGCGCATGGTACTAACCCTGCGACAGCGGTTATGTGTGGTTACAAGGTTCGTGAGATTCCTGTACTACCGGACGGTGATGTCGATCTTGATGCCTTGAAAGAAGCTGTGGGTCCTCAAACCGCAGGGATCATGATGACCAACCCATCGACTTGTGGAGTGTTTGAACGTCAAATCGAAGCGATTTCGAAAACGGTGCATGAAGCAGGTGGTTTGCTTTATTACGATGGTGCGAACTTGAATGCTATTTTAGGTAAGGTTCGCCCTGGAGATATGGGGTTTGATGTTTTGCACATGAACCTGCATAAAACTTTCGCTACGCCGCATGGTGGTGGCGGTCCCGGTGCTGGCCCTGTTGCTGTTGGTGAACGTTTGTTGCCGTACCTACCAACACCGATTGCAGGCAAAAAAGACGATCAGTACGTTTGGATTGATGATGACGAGTTGCCAGACAGTATTGGTCGTTTGAGTGCCTTTATGGGAAATGCTGGAATTTTGCTTCGTGCTTATGTGTACGCAGTATTGCTGGGTAGAGATGGTTTGCATCGTGTTGGTGAATATTCAACGCTTAATGCTAATTACATGGCGAAATTAATGTCCGATGCTGGTTTCAAGCTTGCTTATCCCGAGCGTCGTGCAACGCATGAATTCATTATCACCTTAAGCGAACAAGCGAAAGGCTTGGGCGTTAATGCTATGGATTTTGCGAAGCGCTTGTTGGATAAAGGCTATCATGCGCCGACCACTTATTTCCCATTATTGGTGCCTGAGTGTTTCTTAATCGAGCCGACTGAAACTGAGTCGATCGAAGAATTAGAGGGCTTCGTTCAAGCAATGGTTGAGATACAACAAGAGGCGGAAGAAAATGCTGATCTTGTTAAGCATGCACCTTACACGCAACCAGTAAAACGACTCGATGATGTGAAAGCAGCACGTGAGCTCGACGTCAACTACTGGGCAGACTAAAGTACATTTCAAATAATAACGCACACACTGATGTTAGGTGTGTGCGTTTTTTTTCGCCTAAACAGAGGCACTTTTCATGCAAACAATGATTTTACGAAAAGGCGCTGAAAAGCGTCTTAAGCAAGGCCACCTTTGGATTTACAGTAACGAGGTGGACGTCAAACAAAGCCCGCTAAAGCAATTCAGTGCGGGTGAGCAATGCCATGTGCAATCGCACTCGGGTCAGTTTTTGGGTGTTGCATTTGTAAATCCAAATACTTTGATTTGCGGCCGTTTATTCAGTCGAGATAAAAAAGCGATTTTTGACCGCTCTCTTTTTGCACATCGTTTAAATATTGCGTTGAGCTTGCGCGAAAAGCGCTTCGATGATGAGAGTTATCGGCTTGTGTACGGTGATAGTGATGGCATGCCAGGGCTTGCGATTGATCGATTTCAAGACGTACTCGTCGTGCAGATCTCAAGTGCTGGAATGGAACAGTTGAAAGCGGATATTACTGAAGTTCTTGAGAAGAAGTTAAAGCCGCGAGCCATTGTTTTTAAGAACGATGGGAAAATGCGAGAGAGCGAGGGTCTAGAGAGTTACGTTGAGCATGCTTTAGGTGATATCACTGAAGCAGAGTTGAGAGAAAATGGTGTTCGTTTTGTCGCCCCAGTTGTTGAAGGGCAAAAGACCGGATACTTTTATGATCATCGGCTAGGAAGAGCTGCATTAGCGCACTATGTGAAAGGCAAGACGGTTCTTGATCTGTTTAGCTATATTGGTGGCTGGGGTGTTCAAGCTGCAATGTTTGGAGCGAAGGAGGTGACCTGTGTTGATGCCTCAACGCTTGCTCTGGATTATGTGCATAAAAATGCAGAGTTAAATGGTGTTGGTGATATTGTTTCCAGCATTGAAGGTGACGTGTTTGAAATCTGCAAAGCGTTGAAGGAAGAAGGTGAGCGCTTTGATGTGGTGATTGTTGACCCGCCAGCGTTTATTCCTCGCAGAAAAGATCAGAAAGCAGGTGAGGTCGCTTATCAACGTTTGAATCAGATGGCGATGCGTTTGTTGAGTAAAGATGGTGTGCTTGTTTCAGGATCTTGCTCAATGCATTTGGCTGAGCCAACATTGTTAGATATTGTTCGTAAAACAGCGCGTACGCTCGAGAAGGAGTTGCAGTTGATTGAGCGTTTTCCGCAAGGCCCTGACCATCCTATTGTTCCCGCGATCGCAGAAACAAACTATCTCAAAGCCATGTTCTTTAGAGTGCTTCCTCAGTCTTAAGTTGCTCTACAGCAGCCCATTGTTCAGATATCTTTTGTACAAGAGATTGATCAAAACGGGCTGCTTCAGCTTCTAGATAAGCCTGTTTGAAGGCATCGTCTTGCAGTAAATGTAGATTAAGTATGCCGAGTTGTTCGAACTGCAGTTTCTGTTTTTTAAATTCAGAGACCAAGTGTTCACTCAGCAAGCTTAGGTATTGACGTCTGCGCTCTGCGGTGTGTTTATTTTTATCAGTTCCTTCGTCATTGAATCGTCGCCATGGAGCTACAGGTGAGTCAGGGTCCCCGTTGAGTATGAAAGCGAACGCTTCAAATCCTAAAGTTAAATACATTGAATCGCTAAACTGGAATTCGTCTTCCAATGTAGAAACGTTTAAAGGGATTTCTGAATGAATGATTCCACTGTTTGGATAGCCTTCAACGCTGTCTAAATAGCCTGGCAGTAAAGGGTAGCTATCCAAAAACTTCGAGGCTTCATGAGCAGGACTGAGCGCTAAAAAAGCACTGCTCACACGATAGGCGTTGTGCGCTTGGGTCAAACGCGCTTGGGTTGCGTTAAAGAGCTGCTCATTGGGTGTGTCTGTGAACTGGGTTACGGCAAGAGACAGTGCGTCGAGAGCAGTGAGCGTATCTAAAAACGCTTTGTTGGCGAATTCTGTCTGCGCTTTCGTGTTGTTTAAAGGGGCGTCTGATAATTGAGAGTGGTCATCCGTCGTTGTGCTGTTTTGTACTGGTTCTTCTAACTTTGGTGCGTCATTTTCACTGCAAGCCAGCAGTATGGAAGCAGATAATACTAATACGAAATTTTTTAACGCAATCATGGCACCGCGGTTCAGCATCACTTAGTTATCTCTTAATGAAATGCATTTCCAGTTATTTGTTTTTGCATGTTTCAGAAGTTGATCGTCGCCATCAACGACAACAGGATGATCAACCTTTGCAAGCAAAGGAATATCGTTGTGCGAGTCGCTATAAAAATAAGCGCCTTCGAGAGATAGCGTGTTTTCAGCCAGCCAGTCATTTAAACGGGTTACTTTTCCTTCCTTAAAGCTTGGTACACCAAAGCTCTTTCCTGTGTATTGGCCATCGACGACTTCGACCTCGATAGCAAGAAGGTTTTCAATGCCAAATGCTTCGACAATAGGAGCAGTTACAAAGCGATTTGTAGCAGTGATGACAAGTAATGTGTCGCCTTTGTCTCTATGTGATTCAATCAGCGCTTTTGCCTTAGGCAGCATGATGGGCTGGATGTGGCTTTCCATAAACTGCTGGTGTAACTCGTCAAGCTTAGTCATGGAGTGCTGAGTAAGTGGAGACAATGAAAATTCAATGTACTTGTAGATGTCGAGATTACCTTCAACATAGTCTTGGTAGAATTCATCGTTTTTTTGCTTGAAATACTCTGCATCAACCAGTTTGTTTTCAACTAAAAATTCACCCCATAGGTGATCGCTATCGCCTGCGATAAGGGTGTTGTCTAGATCAAAAATTGCCAGTGCCACGCATCTTACTCCATTGCGAAATTGAACGTTGGCGCAGCATAACAGGTTATACGACAGAGGAAATAAAAAACTGAAGTGCGACCAATAGTGTGTCTAATGTTTAAGGAAATGAAGGTCTTTATGTGTGTGATAGCTCGTATTTACCGAGCCTTACGATTGCTGCATTTTGCTTTTTCTGGAACAATGGCTGAAACGAAATTTTATTAGGAATGGTTGTGATTGATTCTGACGGTTTTAGATCGAATGTCGGAATTATTCTTGCTAACCAACAGAATGAGGTGCTATGGGCGCGTAGAATTGGACAAACTTCTTGGCAGTTTCCTCAGGGGGGAATAAAACCTCACGAAACGCCAGAACAAGCATTGTATCGAGAGCTTTATGAAGAGATCGGTTTAGTGCAAAAAGATGTTCAGATTGTTGCGCAGACTGAGGGCTGGTTACGATATCGCTTGCCAAAACGCTTAGTCCGACATAACTCCCATCCGGTTTGTATTGGCCAAAAACAAAAATGGTTTTTGTTGAGAATGATCGGGCAGGACGAAAGCATCTCTTTGAGCAATGGCGAAACGCCAGAGTTTGATGGTTGGGATTGGGTGAGCTACTGGTATCCATTGGGTCAAGTAGTTTCCTTCAAGCGAGAAGTCTACCGACGTGCATTGAAAGATTTGTCTAGCCACTTATTTACTGTGGACTAGCGTCAAATAATAGGGGTTGAGCAATGCTGGCCACGCTTCGCGGCATAGTACAGGAAGTCAATGCAGCTGCAGATCTTAATGAAGCTCTTCAGCTGATTGTGGATCGAGTGCAGTCGTCTATGCAGACGGATGTATGCTCGATTTATCTTCTTGATAGCGTTGAAAACCGCTACGTACTGATGGCAACGAAGGGTTTGAACCTTGATGCGGTTGGGCAAGTCAGTCTTGGATATTCTGAGGGTCTGGTCGGGCTCGTTGGCGTTCGCCAAGAACCTATTAATTTAGAGCATGCTCAAAATCACCATCGTTATCGTTACTTTCCCGAAACGGGCGAGGAGCGATACGAAAGCTTTCTTGGTGTGCCAATCATTCACCACAAGAAAGTTCTCGGCGTTATTGTTGTTCAGCAAGCTTCAAACAGTCGTCATTTTGATGAAGGTGAAGAAGCTTTTCTTGTTACTGTTTCGGCTCAGCTTGCCGGCATTATTGCGCATTCAGAAGCGACAAGTGCGTTTGTTGGTCCCTCTTTAATTTCCAGCAAAGAACAAGATCTCGTCTTTAAAGGGGTCGCGGGTTCACCAGGGGTTGCGATTGGTCAAAGCATGGTGATGTTTCCCCCGGCGGACTTCGATAGCGTTCCTGAAAGAACTTCCGATGATATTGATGCAGATTTGGCGCTTTTTGATGGAGCCATCGAATCTGTGCGTGTCGATATATCCAAAGTAGGTGAGCGTTTAGCGGAGCAGCTTAGGCCTGAAGAACAGGCGCTGTTCGATGTATATATCGGGATGCTCGACGATAAAGCACTTGCGGGCGAAGTTCAGAACAAAATTAAAGCAGGATCATGTGCGCAGACAGCGTTGAAGCACGTGATAAAGGATTACGCGAGTCACTTTGAAATGATGAGTGATGCCTATTTGCGTGAGCGAGCTGTTGATATCAAAGACTTGGGTCGTCGTATTCTGAGTTATCTTCAAGAGCGCGAGACACAAACGCTAAACTTTCCCGAGCGCACTGTGTTGGTGAGTGACGAGTTGACGCCGACAATGCTAGGCGAGGTGCCGCGCGAGAATCTTGTTGGCTTAGTGTCCATTAAAGGTTCGGGTAGTTCGCACGTTGCGATTCTTGCGCGAGCAATGGGCATACCTACCGTTATGGGCCTAGTAGATGTTCCGTTATCCAAGCTTGACCGTTGTGAGATGGTCGTTGATGGTTATAACGGTGACATTTTAATTTCGCCTTCTGCAGAAATGCAGGCGCATTATGCGACGGTATTGAATGAAGACAAAGAGCTTGATGAAGACTTAAAAGAGATCATCGAGTTACCATGCGAGACAACTGACGGACATCGTATTCATTCTTGGGTAAATACTGGCTTAATGGCAGACGTGGTGCGTTCGCTTGATCATGGTGCAGAGGGTGTCGGTCTGTATCGAACCGAAGTGCCTTTCATGATTAACGAGCGTTTCCCAAGTGAATACGAGCAAATGCTGTATTATCGAGAGCAGCTCGAAGCGTTTGCTCCGAATCAAGTGACCATGCGCACACTCGATATTGGTGGAGATAAAGCCTTAACGTATTTTCCTATTGAAGAGGAAAATCCTTTCTTGGGTTGGCGTGGTATCCGCGTCACGCTAGATCACCCTGAAATCTTTTTGGTGCAAATGCGCGCCATGTTAAAAGCTAGCCAAGGCCTCAACAATTTACGCATCATGTTACCAATGGTGTCGAGTGTGAACGAGGTAGAAGAAGCCTTGCACCTTATTTATCGTGAGTATCACGAGGTTCGTGCAGAAGGCTATCAAGTCAATATGCCGCAAGTGGGAGTGATGGTTGAGGTCCCAGCAGCGGTCTATCAGGTGCGCGAGTTGGCTGAACGCGTCGACTTTTTATCGGTGGGTTCAAACGATTTGACGCAGTATTTGCTGGCTGTAGATCGTAACAATCCGCGTGTTGCGCCTTTATATCATTCATTCCATCCTGCAGTTCTTCAAGCTTTGTACAAGATCGCGCAAGATTCTAAGGGTATGCATGTTCAGTTAAGTATCTGTGGCGAGCTAGCGGGTGATCCGGCTGGCGCATTATTGCTTATGGCTATGGGTTATGACGCCCTTTCGATGAATGCTTCGAATCTATTACGCGTAAAAGCTGTGTTGCGAGGCGTGAGTTTGGAGTGGGCGCAAGACTTGTTGAAAGAGGTCTTGATGCTTGATTCTTCGTACATTGTTGAGAGTACATTAACGCTAGCACTGAAAGAGGCTGGTTTTGATAGATTCTTACGTAGGTCTCGTTTAGCTGAAGTGAAATCTTCCGCGGCCTTATAATCTCTCGAAAAGTCTTATTCTCGGCTTAATCCCGCATCGCTAAGTTGATCGAGATAATCCTGCCACAGACTTGTTTGTTCTAAAGCAAGTTTTCGTAAGTAGTCCCACGTGTACAATCCCGAGTCATGTCCGTCATCGAAGCTAAGCTTGAGGGCATAATTACCGGCTTGTTCTATGCCGACTAACTGCACTGACTTTTTACTGTGTTGTAGGATGGGTTTGCCATGGCCGCGCACTTCAGCAGAGGGCGATAATACGCGCAATAACTCAAAGCTCAGTGCATAGTCGCCATCGGCATAAGATAAGGCGAGTGTACGAGACTGTTTTTTGAGTTCAATGCGCGTTGGGATCATCTTAAGAGTTCGCCGTCTATAGAATGTATTGACTTAAGTCTTCGTCTTCTGCCACTTCGTTGAGCTGTTCGTCAACATACGCAGCGGTCACTTCAAACTGCTCTCTTACGCTGTCGCCCGCGTCGTAAGATATTTGCTCAAGAAGGCGCTCTAATACTGTGTGCAATCGTCGTGCTCCGATGTTCTCGGTGCTTTCGTTCACTTTCCAAGCAATGTGCGCGATACGTTCGATCGCATCATCATTGAAACTTAGTTTGACGCCTTCGGTTGCCATCAGAGCGACATATTGATCAATTAATGATGCATTTGGCTCAGTTAGGATGCGTTTAAAATCATCTGTGCTCAGTGCTTTAAGCTCGACACGAATCGGCAGGCGCCCTTGCAGTTCGGGGATAAGATCTGAAGGCTTCGATAGGTGGAAGGCGCCTGAAGCAATAAACAGAATGTGGTCTGTTTTGACTGGGCCTAGTTTAGTCGTGACAGTATTCCCCTCAATAAGCGGAAGTAGATCGCGCTGTACGCCCTCGCGTGAAACTTCGCCAGATCCACCACTGTCTGCGCGCTTAGCGACTTTGTCGATTTCGTCGAGAAATACAATGCCATTTTGTTCAACGGCTTTTATGGCTGTAGCTTTAATTTCTTCCTCATTAATTAGCTTGGCCGCTTCTTCTTGTTGCACAATTTTGAGAGCGTCCGACACTTTCATTTTTTTGCTCTTACGTTTGTCTCCGGCCATATTAGAGAACAAACTCTGTAGTTGATTGGTCATGTCTTCCATTCCTGGAGGAGCCATAATCTCAACACCAACTGGAGTAGAGCTCACTTCGATATCGATTTCTTTGTCATTTAGCTCGCCTTCACGGAGCTTTTTACGAAAGATTTGACGAGTGCTTGATTCTTCAGCGCTAGGCTCTTCTGAAAAAGAATTAGTGCTACGAGCAGGACGAAGTAGTGCGTCCAAAATTCGATCTTCTGCTAGATCAGCTGCACGCATTTCAACGCGTTTAATTTCTTTTTCACGGAAAAGTTTAAGCGCGTTTTCGGCAAGGTCGCGGATGATTGAATCAACATCTCTGCCTACATAGCCCACTTCAGTAAATTTGGTCGCTTCAATCTTAACAAAAGGTGCGTCTGCGAGTTTAGCGAGTCGTCGAGCGATTTCTGTTTTACCAACGCCTGTCGGGCCAATCATTAGGATATTCTTTGGCGAAACTTCGTCACGTAGATCCTCGTTTAGTTGCATTCGGCGCCAGCGATTACGAAGAGCGATAGCAACGGCACGTTTTGCGTCGTCTTGGCCAATAATGTGTTGGTTGAGTTCATGTACGATCTCGCGCGGGGTCATGTTCGCCATAGTGCTAGCCTTTTACTTCAGTTCTTCGATAGTGCGGTTGTCGTTGGTAAATACGCAAATGCTTGCTGCAATGTCTAAGCCTTTCTCAACAATATCGTGTGCACCGAGCTCGGTGTTATCAAGTAGGGCGCGCGCACTTGCTTGCGCGAAAGGACCGCCTGAGCCAATGGCGATTAGACTGTCTTCAGGTTCAATGACATCGCCGTTGCCCGTAATAATGAGTGAGGAGTCTTTGTCGGCAACAGCAAGTAATGCTTCGAGTTTTCGAAGAGCTCTGTCGGTTCGCCAATCTTTTGCTAATTCTACGGCCGCTCGAACGAGGTGCCCTTGATGTTTTTCTAGCTGAGCTTCAAAGCGTTCAAATAGCGTGAAAGCATCTGCAGTGCCTCCAGCAAAGCCCGCGATGACTTGTCCATTGTAGAGACGGCGCACTTTCTTCGCATTGCCTTTCATGATGGTGTTGCCAAGAGAGACTTGGCCATCGCCGCCTAGTGCAACTTCGCCTTCTCTGCGGACAGATAAGATAGTGGTCATCGTTGAGCTCCTACTCGATGAATTTTTTTGTCTCGAACGAATATGGATGCGGAACTCAGAAATTCAAGGTTTCTGCGCGTAAAATAATGCGTACGCGCACGATGATGACTATGAGTGTCCAGGCTTTAAAAGAAGGGGAGAGTTAAGCGAAGCGAACAAGCGCCACTTTGAGCTTACTTTTTGCTTTTCTTCACGAGCGGCTGAATATTGATCGCATAGAGTTTATCTAAGGCCGCATTCATCTCACTACGAGAAGCAAAGGGGCCAGTTTGAACTCGGAACCATGTGCTGCCTTGGTCGTTGCTGGTCGCTTTGATTGAAGCTTTAAGTCCCTGAAATGCGATCGTAGCTTTCTGACGTTCTGCGTCTTTGCGTTGACGGAAGGAGCCAGTTTGAAGCATGTACTGATATTCCTCCTGCACTCCTTTTTCTTTAAAGGTGTAAGCGGTTACTGCATCAGTTTCGACTTCGCTATTAGGAAGCATGTCATAAAACTGGAAGCGAGCTTCGGGCTTTTCAGTTTTTGTCGGCTCGACCTGCTTTGCTTGGCTTGGTTTTGTTGGTGTTGTAGGGTCTAGCGTGTGATCCGCCGGAAGTTGCGCAAGTTTGTACAGACCATAGGCAAAACCGCCAAGAATGGCCGTAATGAGTGCGATGTGGAAAAACTTACTCTTGCCCGAGTTTGAGGGGGCTGGAGGCGCTGCTTTTGGAGCAGCAGCGCTCTTTTTTGCCGTTTTCTTTTTCGGTTTGCTTTTCGAGCTTGTTTTTGTTGTTGATGGTTTAGCGTAATCGCGTGTCATTCCATGAATCTCGTGTCTACTTACATACTGTCTGGCGCGCTAACACCTAGCAGATTCAGACCATTGCGCAGAACCTGTTGCACAGCAAGGCTCAAGGTGATGCGCGCATCACGTACATTATGATCTTCAACAAGCATCTTGTTCGCGTTGTAGTAAGTGTGGAATTCACTAGCTAGGTCACGTAGATAATGCGTCATAGTATGCGGCTCAAACTGCTCAGCAGAATTAAAAAGCGTTTGCGGATATTGCGCCAAACGTTTTGCCAATTCAGTTTCAGCTTCGATGGCATTGCTAGTTAGTTGACTTAAACCATTTGCTTGATCAACGGATGCGCCTTCTTCTTCCAGTTTGCGCAGCATACTTGCAATACGTGCATGTGCGTATTGAATGTAATACACCGGATTATCTTTGCTTTGTGATTTCGCAAGATCGAGATCGAAGTCCATGTGCTGCTCAGCCTTACGCGTCACGTAGAAGAAACGTGCTGCATCGTTGCCAACTTCTTCGCGTAACTCACGTAGCGTCACAAATGAGCCGCTTCTTGTCGACATTTGAACGCGTTCGCCACCGCGATAAAGAATTGCGAATTGAACTAGTTTTACAGTGAGCTTTTCAGGGTCAATGCCTAAGGCTTGTAAAGACGCTTTTACACGTGTGATGTAGCCATGGTGGTCGGCGCCCCAAACATTGATAACGCGTTCAAAGCCGCGTTCGAATTTGTCGTAATGGTAGGCAATGTCCGATGCGAAGTATGTTGTTTCGCCATTGTCGCGCTTCACTACACGGTCTTTGTCATCGCCAAAGTCTGTTGAACGGAACCATGTAGCGCCATTTTTCTCGTATAGGAAACCATTCTCTTGAAGTTTTGCAAGCGCGACTTCAATGCTGTCTTTTAATGATGCCTCAGAGAACCAGCGTTGATAGTTCACACCGAACTCGCCTAAGTCTTCGCGTATTTCATCAACGATTGAATCAGCGCCGAGGTCGTAGACCGTTTTGAATCCGTCGCTAAGTAGTTCTCTAGCGCGAACGATGACCGCATCGATATACAGCTCTTTATCACCGCCTTCATCTTCATCTTTTGGAAGATCTTTATATACATCTTCGGCGTTTTGGGAGAACACGTCGCCATGCTTGCTTTGCAGGTCTTTTGCGATATCAAAAATGTATTCGCCTTTGTACCCGTTTACTGGGAATTTAATGTCTTGGCCTTGCAGTTCTAAATAGCGCAGCCAAACACTCGCAGCGAGAATGTTCATTTGGCGGCCAGCGTCGTTAACGTAGTACTCTCGCTGCACTTGATAGCCTGCAGCTTCTAAGAAATCTGAAACAGTCGCACCATATGCAGCGCCGCGACCATGACCTACGTGAAGTGGGCCGGTTGGATTGGCTGAAACAAACTCAACTTGGATCGATGGTTTGCTGTTTGCGTCTGCGCGCCCGAAGTTCTCGCCTCGTGCGAAGATATCTTCGAGTACAGCGAATTGGCTGGCTGAGCTCACAAAAAAGTTAATGAAACCAGGGCCGGCTATTTCAAGTTTTTTAATTTGAGCATTGTTGCTGTTTTCGATTTTTGCGCAGATGTTTTCTGCTAAAGCTCGCGGTGCTGTGCCAGCTTGTTTGGCTAGCATTAATGCAATGTTGGTTGCGAAGTCGCCATGACTCTTATCTTTTGTAGTATCTACCATGACCCGAAACTTAAGATCAC
>NZ_LWGF01000647.1:0-23771 GCF_001635355.1 Oleiphilus sp. HI0125 | reverse complement strand
AGCAAAGATGAAGGTGGTCGTCACACGCCATTCTTCAAAGGCTACCGTCCACAGTTCTACTTCCGTACTACGGACGTAACGGGTGCATGTGAGCTTCCAGAAGGCGTTGAAATGGTAATGCCTGGCGATAACGTACAGCTTTCTGCAGAATTGATCGCGCCAATCGCGATGGAAGAAGGTTTGCGTTTCGCAATTCGTGAAGGCGGTCGTACAGTAGGTGCGGGCGTTGTAGCGAAAATCATCGAATAAGATATTTCGGTACTGAAAAGGCCGCCTTTTGGGCGGCCTTTTTTGTTGTTATATCAGTTTGCAAAGGGGTTAATAGTGCGTGTTGACACGTTTGTGTGCAATGTGTACAATGCCGCTCCTTTTTTGTACAGGTGCTGCGAAAACATACTGTTTAAGCGGCGATAATCGGAGTTTTGTTAAGTATGCAAAGCCAAAAAATCAGAATCAGACTGAAAGCTTTTGACTACCGTCTGATTGATCAGTCTACGCAAGAAATCGTAGACACGGCAAAGCGAACTGGTGCGCAAGTGCGTGGTCCAATTCCTCTGCCGACCAAGAAGGAAAGGTTTACAGTATTGATTTCTCCGCACGTAAATAAAGATGCGCGCGATCAATATGAAATCCGTACGCATAAGCGCATGATGGATATTGTAGAGCCTACAGAAAAAACTGTAGACGCACTAATGAAGCTTGATCTTGCAGCTGGTGTTGATGTTCAAATCAGCCTAGGTTAAGTCCAAACGAAAGTTTGGTGTCGAGTCAACTGGCTCGGCGAAGTGTAACTACCTTGTTTAAGGGCCATAGAGGGTGAAAGCCCCGTACACTTAGAGGTGAAAAATGGCAATTGGTTTAGTCGGCCGAAAGGCTGGTATGACTCGTATCTTCACAGATGAGGGTCAATCTATTCCGGTAACCGTCATAGAAGTTGATGGTAACCGTATCACACAGGTGAGAACCGACGATGTAGATGGCTATCGTGCCGTCCAAATCACTACTGGTGAGCGTCGCGCATCTCGCGTTTCTAAATCTGCAGCTGGGCATTTCGCGAAAGCGGGTGTTGAAGCGGGTCGTGGATTATGGGAATTCCGTTTGGAAGCAGAAGAGGGTGCTGAGCTTAAAGCTGGCGATACTCTTGATGTTGCGCTATTTGAAGCTGGTCAAGTCGTTGATGTGACTGGTCAATCAAAAGGTAAAGGCTTCCAAGGTGGTGTTAAGCGTTGGAACTTCCACATGCAAGATGCTACTCACGGTAACTCTATTTCTCACAGAGCTCCTGGTTCAATTGGTCAGTGTCAGACTCCTGGTCGCGTTTTCAAAGGTAAGAAAATGGCGGGCCACATGGGTGCTGAGCAAGTGACTGTTCAAGGTCTTGAGCTAGTTCGTGTAGATGCAGAGCGCAATTTGCTTTTGGTTAAGGGTGCTGTTCCTGGAGCAACAGGCGCAGATATCATCGTTAAGCCAACAGTTAAATCGTAAGAGGTGTAGTGATGGAATTAGTAATTTCAGGTTCTAAGAGCAGCGTTGCTGTCTCTGATGCTACCTTCTCTCGCGAGTACAATGAAGCATTGGTGCACCAGGTTGTTACAGCTTATCTAGCTGGCGGCCGTCAAGGTACAGTGGCTCAAAAGACTCGTTCTGAAGTGAGTGGTGGTGGCAAAAAGCCATGGCGTCAAAAAGGTTCTGGTCGCGCACGTGCTGGTACTATCCGTAGCCCAATTTGGACTGGCGGTGGTGTTACATTTGCAGCGAAGCCTCGCAGCTATGAGCAAAAAGTTAACCGTAAAATGTATCGTGCAGCAATGCAGGTGATTTTGTCTGAGTTGGTTCGTCAGGAGCGTTTAGTCGTTGTTGAAGAAATGACTGCGGCAACTCCAAAAACTAAAGATTTCGTTGCTCAGCTAGAAGCGCAAGGTCTTAGTGAAGGTGCATTGATCGTTGCTGAAGAAGTTGAACAAAATCTCTACTTGGCTTCACGTAATCTGCGTAACGTAGAAGTAAGCGATGTAGCAAGTGTTGATCCAGTTAGCTTGGTTGGCCACGATAAAGTAGTTGTTACTGTAGCTGCTTTGAAAAAGATTGAGGAGATGTTGGGATGAACCAAGAACGTATCTATAAAGTGCTTCTAGGCCCTCACGTTTCTGAAAAAACGTCAATGGCTACAGAAAACGATCAAGTTTGTTTCAAGGTTGCTCCAGATGCGAGCAAGCCAGAAATCAAGAAAGCAGTTGAAGCGTTGTTTAACGTAGATGTTAAGTCAGTTCAAACTGTAAATATCAAGGGCAAGACCAAGCTTACGCGTAACGGTCTTGGTAAGCGTAAAGATATTCGTAAAGCGTATGTTCGTTTGGCTGAAGGTCAAGACATCGACTTTATGGATGTTGAATAAGGTAGGAGATAGTTATGCCAGTCGTTAAAGCCAAACCGACTTCTGCCGGTCGCCGTCACGTAGTTAAGGTTGTAAACCCTGACCTACATAAAGGCCGTCCTTACGCGCCATTGGTAGAGAAAAAGTCTAAGAGCGGCGGTCGTAACAATAACGGTCGCATTACAACTCGTCATAAGGGTGGTGGTCACAAGCAGCACTACCGTTTGATCGACTTCAAGCGTGGGAAAGATGGTATTCCTGCGACTGTAGAGCGTTTGGAATATGATCCAAATCGTTCTGCGCACATTGCATTGCTTAAGTATGCTGATGGTGAGCGTCGTTACATTATCGCTCCTAAAGGTCTTAAGGCAGGTGATGAAGTTCGCTCTGGTGAAGATGCGCCAATCAAGGTTGGTAGCACATTGCCAATGCGAAATATCCCAGTAGGTAGTGTTATTCACTGCATCGAGATGAAGCCTGGTAAAGGCGCTCAGATCGCACGTAGTGCTGGTACTTCTGCACAACTAGTAGCGCGAGAAGGTGCATATGCAACTCTTCGTTTGCGTTCTGGTGAGATGCGTAAAGTGCTTGCTGAATGTCGTGCGACTTTGGGTGAGGTTTCTAATAGCGAGCATAGCCTACGTCAATTAGGTAAAGCGGGTGCATCACGTTGGCGCGGTATTCGACCAACAGTGCGTGGTGTTGTTATGAACCCAGTTGACCACCCACATGGTGGTGGTGAAGGGCGAACCTCTGGTGGTCGTCACCCTGTTACTCCTTGGGGTGTGCCTACTAAAGGTCATAAGACTCGCAAGAACAAACGCACTGACAAGATGATTGTACGTCGTCGGTCGGCTAAGTAATTAAGAAGAGGATTACGCTGTGCCACGTTCTTTGAAAAAAGGTCCATTTATTGACCTTCATTTATTAAAGAAAGTAGAAACGGCTCTGGAGAAGGGCGACAAGAAGCCAATTAAAACTTGGTCTCGTCGTTCAACAGTTTTTCCAGAGATGGTAGGTCTTACAATTGCAGTACATAACGGTCGTCAACACGTTCCGGTTTTTGTTACTGAAGATATGGTAGGCCATAAACTAGGTGAATTCGCTGCTACACGTACTTATCGCGGCCATGCTGCTGATAAGAAAGCTAAGCGTTAATTCTGAGAGGATTTAGAGATGGAAGTAGCTGCAAAGCATAGAGGTGCTCGAATTTCTGCTCAGAAAGCGCGTTTGGTAGCAGATCAGATTCGAGGCAAAGGTGTAGAAGAAGCGCTAGAGACATTGTCTTTTAGCACTAAGAAAGCTGCACAATTGATGAAGAAGGTGTTGGAATCAGCAATCGCAAACGCTGAGCACAATGACGGTCTTGATGTTGACGATCTTACAGTATCAACAGTTTTTGTTGATGAAGGTCCAACTATGAAGCGTATCCGTCCTCGTGCGAAGGGTCGTGCTGATCGTATTTTTAAGCGCACCTGTCATATCACGGTCAAAGTGGCCGATAACTAGGAGATACACAGATGGGTCAGAAAGTACATCCTAATGGTATCAGACTGGGTATTGTGAAAGACCACAACTCCGTTTGGTATGCAGAAAAAGGTGAATACGCAAACAACCTTCTCAATGATATCGAAGTTCGTGATTTCTTGATGAAGCGTTTAGAAAAAGCGTCTGTAAGCAAGATCACTATCGAGCGTCCAGCACAAAATGCACGTATTACAATTCACACGGCTCGCCCTGGTATTGTAATCGGTAAGAAAGGTGAAGACGTTGAGAAGCTTCGTAAAGAAGTTGGCAAAATGATGGGCGTTCCTGTCCACATTAACATCGAAGAAATTCGTAAGCCTGATCTTGATGCAAAATTGGTTGCAGCTAGCGTTGCTAGCCAACTTGAGCGTCGTGTTATGTTCCGTCGTGCTATGAAGCGTGCGGTTCAGAATGCAATGCGTCAAGGCGCTAAAGGAATCAAGATTCAGCTAGGTGGTCGTCTTGGCGGTGCTGAGATCGCTCGTTCTGAGTGGTACCGTGAAGGTCGCGTACCTCTACATACTCTTCGTGCAGATGTTGATTATGCAACGCATGAAGCTAGCACAACTTACGGCATCATCGGTGTCAAAGTATGGATCTTCAAGGGTGAGATTCTTGGCGGTATCGAGCAGGTACGCGAAGCTAAGAAGAACTCACGCAAGAAGTCTGCTAAGTAAGGGGCCGAGAGATGTTACAGCCAAAACGTACCAAATTTAGAAAAGTACAGAAAGGTCGTAATCGTGGCCTAGCTCAACGTGGCGCTAAAATTAGCTTCGGTGAGTATGGTCTGAAAGCGACAGGTCGTGGTCGTATTACTGCGCGCCAAATTGAGGCAGCACGTCGTACTATCACACGTAAAGTTAAGCGTGGTGGTAAAATCTGGATTCGTATTTTCCCAGACAAGCCGATTACGCAAAAGCCTTTAGAAGTTCGTCAAGGTAAAGGTAAGGGTAACGTTGAGTACTGGGTAGCCCAGGTTCAGCCAGGCCGTGTTTTGTATGAGATTGAAGGTGTGCCAGAAGAATTGGCGCGTGAAGCTTTCGCTCTAGCAGCTGCTAAGTTGCCTGTTCCTACGACCTTTGTTGAAAGGACGGTGATGTAATGAAAGCAAACGAATTACGCGAAAAGTCTGTTGAAGAGCTAAACCAAGCATTGGTTGATGCATTGAAAGAGCAGTTTAACTTACGTCTTCGTAAGTCAACTGGTCAGCTTAACCAGCCGCATCTTTTGGCTCAAAACCGCAAAGACATTGCTCGTATCAAAACAGTATTGACGCAGAAGGCAGGTGAGTAAGATGACTGAAGTTGCAAATAACACAGCTCGTACCATCAGCGGTAAAGTCGTCAGCGACAAAATGGACAAGTCCATTACTGTATTGGTTGAGCGCAAGGTGAAGCACCCAATTTATGGTAAGTACGTTAAGCGTTCTACCAAATTGCATGCTCACGATGAAAACAACGAGTGCAATATCGGTGATGTTGTAACTATCCAAGAAACGCGTCCTCTTTCGAAGACCAAATCTTGGAATCTAGTTACTGTCATCGAGAAGGCAAATAAAGTCTAACCCAGAGAGTTTGGAGAACTAAGATGATTCAGACGGAAAGTATGCTCGACGTTGCCGATAACAGCGGCGCACGAAGAGTTCAGTGTATTAAAGTGCTGGGTGGCTCTCATAGACGTTACGCACGTATCGGCGATGTAATTAAGGTCACCGTTAAGGAAGCGATTCCACGTGGTAAGGTTAAGAAAGGACAAGTATTAAACGCGGTTGTTGTGCGTACTCGTAAGGGCGTTCGTCGTCCAGACGGTTCGTTGATTAAATTCGACGGCAACGCGGCGGTTCTATTGAACACCCAAGATGCACCAATCGGTACTCGTATTTTTGGCCCGGTAACTCGTGAGTTGCGCGGTGAGAAATACATGAAGATTATCTCCCTAGCACCTGAAGTGCTTTAAGGATAGAGGCCCGTTATGAAAAAGATCAGACGTGACGATGAAGTGATTGTCATAGCAGGCAAGGACAATGGTAAGCGCGGTAAAGTAACGCGTGTTATGCAGGATGGCCGCTTGGTTGTTTCTGGTATTAACATGGTTAAGCGTCATACCAAGCCAAACCCAATGTTGGGTACACCAGGCGGTATTGTTGAAGCAGAAGCTCCAATTCAAGCTTCTAACGTAGCGATTTTTAATCCTACTACTAACAAAGCCGATCGTGTTGGTTTCAAAGTCCTTGAAGATGGCAAGAAGGTACGTGTGTTTAAGTCGAACAACGAAGTTGTCGACCAATAAATAAGCAGGTAGCGATATGGCACATATGAAAGAAGTATATACAAGCGAAGTCGTACCTGCGCTGCAAAAAGAGTTCAACTACAAGAGCTCTATGCAGGTACCTCGCATTGAAAAGATCACCTTGAACATGGGTGTAGGCGAAGCATTGAACGACAAGAAGCTATTAGAGAATGCAGTTGCAGATCTAGAGGCGCTTGCCGGTCAGAAGCCAGTTATCACTAAAGCACGCAAGTCAGTTGCAGGCTTTAAGGTACGTGAAGGCTATCCAATCGGTTGTAAAGTAACACTACGCGGCGAGCGTATGTGGGAATTTTTCGAGCGTTTGGTTGGTATTGCTATTCCTCGTATCCGTGACTTCCGTGGTTTGAACTCAAAGTCTTTTGACGGTCGAGGCAACTACAGCATGGGTGTTAAAGAGCAGATCATTTTCCCTGAAATTGATTACGATAAAGTAGATAAAGTTCGTGGTTTAGATATCACAATCACTACTTCTGCTCAAACGGACGATGAAGGCCGCGCTTTGCTAAGTGCCTTTAACTTCCCATTCAAGAAATAAAGGTAAGAGCAAATGGCTAAGATCTCAATGAAGCAGCGCGAAATTAAGCGCGAAAAGACGGTTGCAAAATTTGCAGCTAAGCGTGCGGAATTGAAAGCTATTATTGCAAGCCCAGCGACTTCTGAAGAAGATCGCTGGGAAGCACAGAAGAAGCTTCAAAAACTTCCACGCAATGCGAGCCCTAGCCGTCTTCGTAACCGTTGTCAGGTTACTGGACGTCCACATGGCGTTTACCGTAAGTTCAAGCTTTCACGTATTAAGTTGCGTGAAGAAGGAATGGCTGGTAATGTGCCGGGCCTTAAAAAGGCTAGCTGGTAAGCACAACATATTTGGTGTGTTGGTAAGCGCTACATCTATGTAGCGCTGCACAACTAAAATGACAGGAGAACATACGATGAGTATGCAAGATACGCTTGCGGATATGTTTACGCGTATTCGTAACGCACAAATGGCTGAGAAAGAAGTTGTTTCTATGCCATCTTCAAAGATGAAGCTTTCTGTTCTTGAAGTTCTTAAGACTGAAGGTTTTATTGCAAACTACTCCGTTACTGAAGGTACTAAGGCAGAAGTTTCTGTAGAACTTAGATACTTTGAAGGACGCCCTGTAATCGAAGAGATCAAGCGCGCAAGTCGCCCAGGTCTTCGTCAGTACAAAGCGTCGGCTGAACTGCCGAGCGTACGTGGCGGCCTAGGTGTAGCGATTGTTTCTACTTCTCAAGGCGTGATGACTGACCGTGCTGCTCGTAAAGCGGGTATCGGCGGCGAAGTTGTCTGTACAGTATTCTAAGGGAGGTTTGCATGTCTAGAGTTGCTAATAGTCCAGTTGAGCTTCCTTCTGGTGTTGAAGTTAAGCTTGCTGACGGCCAACTTGAAGTTAAAGGCGGTAAAGGCACACTTTCTATGGAAGTGAACCCTGCTGTAGAAATTACTCAAGATGGTTCAGTACTTACTTTTGCTGCAAAAAATGGCAGCAAATTCTCTCGAGCGATGTCAGGAACAACGCGTGCACTTGTTAACAACATGGTTGTAGGTGTGACTGCTGGTTTCGAGAAAAAATTACAGCTTATTGGTGTTGGTTACCGTGTTCAGGTTCAAGGTCAAAAATTGAATTTAAACTTGGGCTTCTCACATCCAGTTGAGTACGAATTGCCATCAGGTGTTAAGGCTGAAGCGCCTTCACAAACTGAAATCGTACTTAAAGGCGTTGATAAACAACAGCTTGGTCAGGTCGCTGCTGAAATCAGAGCTTACCGTCCGCCAGAGCCATACAAAGGCAAGGGTGTTCGCTATGCTGATGAGCACGTCAGACGTAAAGAAGCCAAGAAGAAATAGGTGACATCATGAGCGTAAAGAAAGTTTCAAGAATTCGTAGAGCGAAGAAAACTCGTTCAAAATTGAAGTCACTCGGTGAAACTCGTTTGACTATCCATCGCACGCCACGCCACATCTACGCACAAGTTATTGCGCCAGAGGGCGACAAAGTGTTGGCTGCTGCTTCTACAGTTGAGAAAGACCTTCGCGGTGAGAAGACTGGTAACGCAGATGCTGCAACAAAAGTTGGTCAGTTGATCGCAGAGCGTGCTAAAAACGCAGGCGTTACACGCGTAGCGTTTGATCGTTCTGGCTTTAAATATCATGGTCGTGTGAAAGCACTTGCTGACGCTGCCCGTGAAGCTGGTTTGGAATTCTAAGGAGTCTAGCGATGAGTGTAGAAGAGCAAAAAGGACCAGAGCTTCAAGAGCGTTTGGTTCAAGTAAACCGTGTAGCAAAAGTTGTTAAGGGTGGTCGAATCTTCGGCTTTACAGCTTTGACTGTTGTTGGTGATGGCGAAGGCCGTGTTGGTTTCGGTCGTGGTAAAGCGCGTGAAGTGCCTATCGCAATTCAGAAAGCAATGGACTCAGCACGTAAGAACATGATCAATGTAGCGCTAAATGGCAACACATTGCAGTACCCAATTACTGCTCGTCACGGCGGTTCTAAAGTGTACATGCAGCCAGCGTCTGAAGGTACTGGTGTTATCGCCGGTGGTGCGATGCGTGCAGTACTAGAGGTTGCAGGTGTTCAGAACGTATTAGCAAAATGTTACGGGTCAACTAACCCTGTTAATGTTGTTCGTGCAACGATCAATGGCCTTAACGCAATGAAGTCACCATCTGATGTGGCAGCTAAGCGTGGTAAGTCAGTAGAAGATATTACGGGATAAGATCATGGCTAAAGCAAAAACTATTAAAGTTACGCTTTTCCGTAGCCCAATTGGTACATTGCCTAAGCACAAGGCATGTGTAACAGGTCTAGGTTTGCGTAAAATCGGTCACACTGTCGAGCTAGAAGATACTCCTTCAGTTCGCGGCATGGTGAATAAAGTTAACTACATGGTAAGAATCGAAGGAGAGTGAGATGCGTCTTAATACATTAAGCCCAGCTCCAGGTTCAAAGCCTTCACGTCGCCGTGTTGGTCGTGGTATCGGTAGTGGTCTTGGTAAGACTGGTGGCCGTGGTCACAAAGGTTTGAAGTCACGTTCAGGTGGTTCAGTAGCACCAGGTTTTGAAGGTGGTCAACAACCTCTAGCGCGTCGTTTGCCAAAGTTTGGTTTTTCGTCGCGTCAAGCTAAGTATGTAGCAGAGATTCGCCTTAATGAGTTAGAGCTCGTTGAAGGCAACGTTGTCGATCTAGATGCGCTTAAAAATGCAAATCTAGTTCGTCGAGATACGAAATCTGCAAAAGTTATCCTTTCTGGCGAAATTAAGTCAGCAGTTACTGTTCAAGGTTTGAGAGTAACTAAAGGTGCTCAAGCTGCTATTGAAGCAGCCGGTGGTAAAGTCGAGGAATAATAAGTAATGGCTAAGTCTCCAGCGATGCAAGGCGGATTCGGAAAGGGGCTTGATGAACTCAAGTCTCGTTTGTGGTTCGTTTTTCTTGCAATCATTGTTTACCGTATCGGGGCACATATTCCCGTACCAGGAATTAACCCAGAACGGTTGGCGGCACTGTTTGAGCAAAACCAAGGCACGATCTTGAGCTTGTTCAACATGTTCTCAGGCGGCGCGCTTGAACGCATGAGTATCTTTGCCTTGGGGATTATGCCTTACATTTCAGCCTCGATTATTATGCAGTTAATGACTGCGGTTACACCGAGTTTGGAACAGCTTAAGAAAGAAGGTGAAGCGGGACGTCGTAAGATCTCCCAAATGACGCGCTATGGTACGGTGGCTTTGGCCTTCGTTCAGGCGTCAGGTATGTCAGTAGGTTTAGCATCACAAGGTGTTACGTTTACGGATGGCTTTAGCTTTTACTTTTTAGCGGTAACAACTTTTGTTTGTGGTGCTGTTTTCCTAATGTGGTTAGGCGAGCAAATCACTGAGCGTGGAATTGGTAATGGTATTTCATTATTGATCTTCGCAGGCATTGTCGCAGGTTTACCAGGTGCATTTGGCCAGTCGTTTGAAGCGGCGCGTCAAGGCGAACTGAATATTCTTGCGCTCTTGCTCATTGGTGTGTTTGCTGTACTAACGGTCGGTTTTGTTGTGTTCATCGAACGTGGACAACGTCGACTAACTGTCAATTACGCCAAGCGTCAGACAGCTCGTGGTGGTTACAGCCAGCAATCTAGCCATTTGCCTCTTAAGGTCAATATGGCAGGTGTAATTCCGCCAATCTTCGCGTCGAGCATACTACTGTTCCCAGCATCTATGGGTCAGTGGTTCGGTCAGAGCGAAGGTATGGAATGGCTTGCGGATATTTCGCAAGCATTAGGCCCAAGTCAGCCTCTTTACATCATCCTGTTTGCAGCGGCAGTTGTTTTCTTCTGCTTCTTCTATACAGCGTTAATGTATAACCCTCGTGAAGTAGCAGAGAATCTTAAGCGCTCTGGTGCATATCTGGCTGGTAACATTCGTCCTGGCGAGCAAACTGCAAATTACATCGATAACGTACTTACGCGTTTAACAATATTCGGTGCTGCTTATATTACAGCAGTATCATTACTGCCACAGTTTATGGTTGTTTGGTTCAACGTACCGTTTTATTTCGGCGGAACCTCACTTCTTATTGCGGTAGTTGTGGTGATGGACTTTATGGCTCAAGTGCAGTCGCACCTGATGTCTCATCAATATGAGTCTGTTATGAAGAAATCAAACCTTAAAGGTTACGGTAACAGCGGAATGCTGTGATAACCGGTAGGTTTTAGCAAATAGTTGGAGCAGATAATGAAAGTTCGTGCTTCGGTAAAGAAGATTTGCCGTAACTGTAAAATTATTCGTCGCAATGGCTCAGTTCGAGTCATTTGCTCAGAACCTCGTCATAAGCAACGCCAGGGTTAAACCAGGCTTGTAAAAGGGCGTGACGTTCCCTTGATTTATTTTTGATCAAGGTATATGATTCGCGCCCTTTTTAATGACGGTAACAAATATGGCCAAGGGAAATCCCTAAGGTCATTGAATTAAGCGGAGTTAGATGAATGGCACGTATAGCCGGTGTCAACATACCTGACAATAAGCACGCAGTGATTTCACTGACGTACATTTATGGTGTAGGTAGAACGACAGCATACAAACTTTGCGACGCAACAGGCGTTACTCCAACAGCTAAAGTTAGCTCGCTAACTGAAGAACAGTTGGATTCGCTTCGTACTGAGGTCACTAAACTGACCGTTGAAGGTGATTTGCGCCGTGAAGTACAAATGAACATTAAACGTTTGAAGGATCTTGGTTGCTTCCGTGGTCTTCGCCACCGCCACAGTTTGCCTGTGCGTGGTCAGCGTAGTAAGACTAACGCTCGCACTCGTAAGGGTCCACGCAAACCAATTCGTAAATAAGTAGGAAACAGTAATGGCAAAGCCAGGTACACGTACCCGTAAAAAGGTGAAAAAGACTGTTGTTGACGGAATGGCGCATATCCACGCTTCATTCAACAACACTATCGTGACCATTACAGATCGCCAAGGTAACGCTCTTTCATGGGCAACTGCAGGTGGTTCTGGATTCCGTGGTTCACGTAAGAGCACACCTTTTGCTGCGCAGGTAGCAGCTGAAAGAGCCGGTAACGCGGCTGCTGAATACGGCCTCAAAAACCTAGAAGTTATGGTTAAAGGGCCTGGGCCAGGACGCGAGTCCGCTGTTCGAGCACTAAACGCTTGTGGTTACAAAATCACAAACATCACTGACGTAACGCCGATTCCACACAACGGCTGTCGTCCATCGAAGAAACGTCGCGTTTAGGGGAGAACAGATAAATGGCTCGTTATATTGGACCAAAATGTAAACTGTCTCGTCGTGAAGGGACAGATCTGTTTTTGAAGAGCGGTGCTAAGGCACTAGACCAAAAATGTAATCTTGAAACTGCACCAGGCATGCACGGCGCTCGTCGTGGTCGTTTGTCTGAGTACGGTACTCAGCTCCGTGAGAAACAGAAAGTTCGTCGTTTATACGGCGTATTAGAGAAGCAGTTCCGTGGCTATTACAAAGAAGCAGCGCGCCGTAAGGGTGCGACTGGTGAGAACTTGCTTCAGCTTTTAGAACAACGCCTAGACAATGTTGTATACCGTATGGGTTTTGGATCTACTCGTGCAGAAGCACGTCAGTTAGTTTCGCACAAAGCGATCCTTGTAAATGACAATGTTGTAAACATTGCTTCATATCAAGTGAAAGCGGGCGATACTATCTCTGTTCGTGAAAAAGCAAAGAACCAATTGCGTGTTAAAAACGCAGTTGAATTGGCGGGCAACCGTGCGCCAGTTGAGTGGGTCGAAGTTGATACAAGCAAGCTTGCTGGTACATTTAAGTCAGTACCAGAGCGTAGCGACCTAACAGCTGAAATCAACGAAAACCTAATCGTCGAGCTTTACTCTAAGTAAGCTTTGTATCTACAACATAACGTATAGGGGCGTATATGCAGCGTTCAGTAAATGAATTCTTGAACCCACGTAACATTGAAGTTCAGGAATTAAGTGCAACACATGCGAAGGTGGTTCTAGAACCATTAGAAAGGGGTTTCGGGCACACTCTTGGTAGTGCGCTTCGTCGTATCCTTCTGTCTTCAATGCCTGGTTGTGCGGTAGTAGAAGCTGAAATCGACGGTGTATTGCATGAATATAGTGCCATTGAAGGCGTACAAGAAGATGTGATTGAAATTCTTCTTAACCTCAAAGGCCTAGCAATTGTTATGCATGCTAAGGATGAGGCGACTTTGACGCTCACTAAGAAAGGATCGGGTCCGGTTCTAGCTAGTGACATCCAGGTAGATCACGATGTAGAGGTTCTTAACCCTGATCACGTGATCTGTAATTTAGGTGACAACGGCGAAGTGAACATGAAGCTTAAAGTTTCACGTGGTCGCGGCTATGAGCCTGCGGATCAGCGTAACTTGGGTGAAGATGAAACTCGCGCGATTGGTCGTCTACAATTGGATGCGTCTTACAGCCCAGTAGCACGTGTTGCTTACTCTGTTGAGAATGCACGTGTTGAGCAGCGCACCGACTTGGATAAGTTGGTTATTGATTTAGAGACAAACGGCACGATTGATCCTGAGGAATCGATTCGTCGCGCGGCGACAATCCTTCAGCAGCAACTTGCTGTGTTTGTTGACTTTGATAACGAGAAAGAACCTGTGCAAGAGGAAGAAGAGGAAGAAGTCGATCCTATTCTTCTGCGTCCTGTGGATGACCTTGAACTTACGGTTCGTTCTGCGAACTGTTTGAAAGCAGAGAACATCTACTATATCGGTGATCTGATTCAACGCACTGAAGTAGAACTGCTTAAAACACCTAATTTAGGTAAGAAGTCCCTTACCGAGATTAAGGATGTTCTAGCGTCTCGTGGTCTTTCTTTAGGTATGCGTCTTGAAAACTGGCCGCCAGCTAGTTTAAAGGGCGATGATCGAGTGTTGGCTCACTAAGCCGCCTCGACTAGACAGGTAAGGAATTAGAAAATGCGTCATCGTAAAAGTGGTCGTAAATTCAACCGCAACAGCTCGCACCGTAAGGCGATGTTTAAAAACATGGCTGCATCTTTGGTCGAGCACGAGTTGATCAAAACGACATTGCCGAAAGCAAAAGAGCTTCGCCGTGTGGCTGAGCCTTTGATTACTCTAGCTAAGAATGATTCTGTAGCTAACCGTCGTTTAGCGTTCGCTCGCGTTCGTAATGACGAAGTTGTTGCTAAGTTGTTTGATGAACTAGGCCCACGCTACAAAGAGCGTCCTGGCGGCTATATTCGCATCCTTAAGTGCGGTTTCCGTACTGGTGATGCTGCGCCAATGGCTTACGTAGAGTTGGTTGACCGTCCTATCGTTGATGAGATCGACGAAGACGAAGAGTAAGCTTTTCAGAGTTACCGCTCAACGAAAAAACCCAGTCTACTGACTGGGTTTTTTTATGCCTGAATTTCGCCTGCAAGCACATTTTAGGCGAAGGTAAGATGGTTAAAAGTATGAAACACGTAACATTCAGTGATCGCTAGCACAAGGTGCGATTACGACTCAATGAATGTTGGTGTGTGGCTGAGCTTATTACAGCATTGGTTTAAGAAATTGTCCTGTAAACGAGCCGGGTATTTCAGCAACTTGTTCTGGTGTGCCCTCAGCAATGATATTTCCTCCACGCGTACCACCTTCGGGGCCAAGGTCAACGATCCAGTCAGCCGTCTTTATCACATCAAGATTGTGTTCAATTACCACAACGGTATTACCGTGGTCCCGTAAACGATGTAGTACGGTGAGTAATTGTTGTATGTCGTAGAAGTGCAAGCCCGTCGTTGGTTCGTCGAGGATATACAGAGTTTTGCCTGTATCCCGCTTAGATAATTCTTTGGCAAGCTTTACTCTTTGCGCTTCGCCACCTGAGAGTGTGACAGCGCTTTGTCCTAAGCGAATATAGGACAGTCCTACATCGATGAGTGTTTGGAGTTTTCTTGCGATGAACGGGACGGCATCGAAAAATTCTCGGGCATCCTCGATCGTAAGATCGAGCACCTCGTTGATGTTTAATCCTTTGTACTTGATATCGAGTGTTTCGCGATTGTAGCGCTTGCCCTTACATACATCGCATGGAACGTATACGTCAGGCAAAAAGTGCATTTCTACTTTGATTACGCCATCGCCCTGACATGCCTCACAACGACCGCCCTTTACGTTAAAGCTAAAGCGTCCTGGTTTATAGCCTCGGCTTCTTGCTTCTTGGGTGCCTGAGAATAACTCACGAATCGGAGTAAACAGTCCAGTGTATGTGGCGGGGTTAGAGCGCGGTGTTCTTCCGATAGGGCTTTGATCTATGTCGATGACTTTATCGAAGAGGTCTAGCCCCTTAATTTGATCGTACGATGCCGCCTCTAATGTCGTTGCCTTGTTAAGTTCTGTCGCAGCGAGCGGGTAAAGCGTTGAGTTGATCAGGGTCGATTTCCCAGAGCCTGAAACGCCTGTGATACATGTTAACAAGCCTTCTGGGATGTTGAGTGTGACGTCATTTAGATTGTTTCCATTCGCGCCGATTAAGCTCAATTGTTTTTTCGGATTTGGAGCTGTGCGTTGTCGAGGTATTTCAATTTTTTTCGTTCCGCTCAAATATGCGCCAGTAAGTGAGTTCTCGTCACGCATGACTTGCTCAGGAGTGCCTTGGGAGACAATCTCACCGCCGTGTACGCCAGCGCCTGGCCCGATATCGATAACATAATCTGCGAGTCTGATGGCGTCTTCATCGTGCTCGACAACGATAACGGTATTTCCAAGTTCTTTCAGATGAGTAAGAGTCTTAAGCAGGCGTTCATTATCTCTTTGATGAAGGCCTATAGAGGGTTCATCGAGTATGTACATAACGCCAACTAATCCAGCTCCAATTTGACTAGCCAATCGAATACGCTGCGCTTCGCCTCCTGATAAAGTATCCGCGCTGCGGTCGAGTGTCAGGTAGTCCAGGCCTACATTGACCAAAAACTCCAAGCGTAATTGGATTTCCTTCAGAATTTTTTCAGCAATTTCTCCTCGCTTACCGGTAAGAGATAACTCTTGATAATAAGTGAGTGCTTGGCCAATAGGCATTTTAATGACTTCGGGGAGCGTCGTTTCTTCAATGAATACGTGGCGAGCGCTTTCCCGCAGGCGTGAACCATGGCAACTTGGACACGCTTGCATGGTTAAGTAGCTTGCTAGCTCCTCACGTACCATTTGTGATTCTGTTTCTTTGTAACGACGCTCCATGTTGGGAATGACACCTTCAAAGGGATGCTGTCGTTGCATGGTGTCGCCGCGAGAATTGACATAATTAAACGCAATCTCGTCAGAACCGCTGCCGTTTAATATGATGTCCTTGATGTGTTCGGGAATGTCCGCAAACTTCGTATCGATGTCTACCCCATAGTGCTGCATGACGCTCGATAATAATTGGAAGTAGTAGATGGTTCTGCGATCCCAACCTTTTATCGCGCCCTCTGCAATGGTGAGTGTGCCGTCTCTCACGACGCGAGACGGATCGAAAAACTGCTTAACCCCTAGTCCATCACATGTCTGACATGCGCCTGAAGGATTGTTAAAGGAGAACATTCTCGGCTCAAGTTCACTGATAGAGTATCCACAGACAGGGCAGGCAAAACGTGACGAGAAGATAAGCTCTTCCATCTGATCATCACTATCCATTGGGGCAATGACGGCGATACCATCGGTGAGCTCTAGGCAGGTTTCGAAGGACTCTGCGATACGCTGTTGAATGTCATCTCGGACTTTAAAGCGGTCAACGACGACCTCAATGGTGTGTTTCTTGTTCTTGTCGAGCGCTGGCGCATCATCGATATCCACTACGAGCCCGTTTATACGTGCGCGAATAAATCCCTGAGCTTGGAGCTCTTGAAATGTGTGTAAATGCTCCCCTTTACGGTTTTGAACAACCGGTGCAAGCATCATCAGCTTGCTGCCCTCTGGGAGTTCGCATACTTTATCAACCATTTGACTGACTGTTTGGGCGTCTAAGGGTAGGTTGTGAGTAGGGCAGCGTGGTTCGCCTGCGCGAGCGTATAGTAATCGCAGATAATCGTATATTTCTGTGATTGTACCGACGGTAGAGCGCGGATTATGGGATGTCGACTTTTGCTCAATCGATATGGCTGGCGATAAACCTTCAATATGGTCAACTTCGGGCTTGTCCATCATGGATAAAAACTGACGCGCATATGTCGAGAGTGATTCGACATATCGGCGCTGGCCTTCTGCATAAAGCGTATCGAAAGCGAGTGATGATTTGCCTGAACCAGACAGGCCTGTAATTACTATTAATTTGTCGCGAGGGATCTCTAAATCAATGTTTTTTAAGTTATGAGTTCGCGCTCCGCGGACAGTAATGTTTTCCATGTTGAAACTTCGTGACGCCAAAACATGCAATTATAGCGCTGAAACATCTTGTTAGGGCATTAATAAAATGATTTTGTCGGACAGTAAAGCGCTTAACTTCACATTCTTTGGTGATAGAATACGCGCCCTTTCTAATGTTTTGATGTTTATTTTATGAATTCAATTGAGCGTAAATCCGTTTTGTCTTTGGCGATGCTGTACGCCACACGGATGCTTGGTTTATTTATGGTATTGCCTGTTTTCGTTTTATACGGAAATGACTTGCACGGTGCAACGCCCGCTTTAATCGGTTTGGCTATTGGAGCTTATGGTCTCAGTCAGGCGCTTTTACAAATCCCATTTGGTGCGCTCTCTGATCGTTATGGGCGCAAGCCGCTTTTATATATAGGTTTAGTGATCTTTTGCCTTGGTAGCGTGGTAGCCGCATTAAGTGAATCGATATATGGCGTGATCATCGGCCGGTTTATTCAAGGTGCAGGTGCGATAGCCGCGGTCATCATGGCCCTGTTAAGTGATCTAACAAGCGTGGAGAGTCGCACGAAATCAATGGCATTCGTCGGTATGTCTATTGGCGTAAGTTTCACCATTGCGCTCATCCTTGGTCCTTTAGTCGCGAAGCTGGGTGGGTTACAGGCGATATTTTGGTTAACGGCAGCGCTCGCGGCATTCGCATTGATCTGGACAAAAGTGTCCATTCCAACGCCCGCGGTTCGTACCAGACATCGTGACACCCGCGTATTTTCAGATCAGATTCTTGATGTGCTGAAAGATAAAGAATTGTTGCGACTCGATTTTGGGATCTTGGTCTTACACCTTGTATTAACTGCGATGTTTATCGCTATCCCTGTGTCCTTGGTTGATAGTGTGGGCTTGTCGAGTGAGCAACATTGGTGGTTGTATTTACTCGTATTAGTAGGTTCCTTTATTGCGATGATTCCGCTAATCATCGTTGGTGAGACGAAGCAAAAGATGAAGCCTATATTCTGCGTGGCAATCATCTTGGTGTTGATAGGTGCGTTGGCAATGTCGTCTTTTCAAACGGCATTAAGTGGATTTATTGTTTCGTTGTTTGTGTTTTTTATGGGCTTCAATTTACTGGAAGCCAGTTTGCCTTCGCTCGTCAGTAAAATAAGCCCTGCAGGTTCAAAAGGCACTGCAATGGGCGTCTACTCTACTAGCCAATTCTTCGGTGCTTTCTGCGGTGGTTTGTTAGGGGGCGTAGTCTTATCTGAATATGGCGTAAACGGCGTTTATTACTTTTCTGCAGCATTACTCACTGTTTGGTTTTTTGTCGCAGCAACAATGAAAAAACCAAAGCACGAAAGAACAGTGACTGTCTTTTTTAAATCGGATCTCGATCAAAATGAAATTGATGATCTGGGCGATGCACTTATCTCAATACAGGGCGTTGAAGATGCAGTCGTTGTGTCAGAGGGAGTAGCCTACTTGAAAGTGATTTCAACGAAGTTTGAAGAAGCTTCGCTAGAGCCTCTGAAAAAACAATATCCTTATCAATCCTAGGCGCTATTTCCGTTCAAGTTGATGGTAAAACTAGGGTAGTCGTGAGACAATGCGACACATATTTAGACGCATTTAATTATTAATTTAAGACGCAAAGGACGGCGTTAATATTGGAAGGGGAATAGCATGGCCAGAGGCATTAACAAGGT
This sequence comes from Oleiphilus sp. HI0125, assembly GCF_001635355.1. NCBI lineage: Bacteria > Pseudomonadati > Pseudomonadota > Gammaproteobacteria > Oceanospirillales > Oleiphilaceae > Oleiphilus > Oleiphilus sp. HI0125. The sequence goes on along the minus strand of NZ_LWGF01000647.1, from coordinate 5,025 downwards.
AATTTTAATTGGTAATCTTGGGCAGGACCCAGATGTTCGTATGAGCGCTCAAGGTTCAGCCATTACAAACCTTAATCTCGCAACAGATGAAAGTTACAAAGATAAGCAAACTGGTCAAATGGTTCCTAAAACTGAATGGCACAGAGTTGTGTTGTTTAACCGCCTAGCAGAGATCGGTCGTGACTATTTGCGCAAAGGCTCAAAAGTTTATATTGAAGGTCGTCTACAAACGCGTAAGTGGCAAGATCAAAATGGCCAAGATCGCTATACCACTGAAATTGTAGGTAATGAGCTTCAAATGTTGGATTCTCGTGGTGCTGGCATGGATCAACCCGGGCAACAGCAGGGTGGTTATGCACCACAGCAGCAAGCTGCTCCTCAGCAAAGAGCGCCGCAACAAGCAGCCCCTCAAGCTAATTACCAACAGCAACAACAGGCTCCGGTTCAACAGGCCTATAATCAGGCTCCTCAAGCCGCACCGGCTCCAGCACCAATGGCGCCAGCGATGGATGATTTTGATGACGATATTCCGTTTTAATATCGTATGATCAACAACAAGTAATAAGATCGAAAAGCCCTGCAGTAGCGGGGCTTTTGCGTTAATCAGTATGACAAAACGCTCATGCATGATCCGTTTACAAGCACTTACATACTCTTTATTCTGCTGTTCAAATAATAACTACTGTTAGGCATTTTTTGGTGCGTTCTTTAATCCTTTCTCGAACTGCTCATACCCGAGTTGGCCTTGAGTTTCGTACAGATGGTTTAGCAATCGCTCTAACGCGCTCCGCACGTTATCCATCCTTAAAATTGATGGAATCATACTGGTTACCCTCTGCGCCTAATAAACGCCTACAAAACCTTCGAAATTTTGTTAGAGAACAAGGTTTGAAAGGTGTCTCTTGCGATATCGTGCTTCCTCGAAATGATTACCAACGCATTGAACTCGATGCTCCTAATGTGCCTGAGACCGAATTAGAGTCAGCTGTTCATTGGGCTGTGCAAGCGCTAATGGATGACGCTGCGATGGACGCGCAAGTTGAGTATTTTGATTATCCCAAAGAAGCCTTAAGAAACCGCCCTCCGAGGTTGCATGCTCGTGTCGCACGACAAGCTTTGATCGATACATTAACGCAGTCTGCAATAGCGGTTGGTCTAAAGCCAAAGCGAATTACAGTAAGTGATTTAGCCTTAAAGAATCTATCCGAAACGATTGAACCAAGTAATGAGCTTCAATTGACGCTTAAGTGCGAAAATGATTTCGGATTGATTACTATCCACAAATCGTCGCAGCTGTATTTCTCGCGTGACTTTGCTATTTCTCGGCGTGCCACTTTGTCTGCCGATGAAGAGATGGCGCAAGTTGCCATTGAAGTTCAGCGCAGTATCGACTTCTTTGAAGGCCAAACTGGTTTAGCGTTGCCTCGACAAATAAGATTGTTGAGTAGTTTTAGTGAATCAGATCGGGTTGCTTTGGAAATGCTCCTTGGTAGTGCTGTGATTCGTCTTCCATTGCAATCAAAATTAAAAGCCGTAGACGCGTATACCGATACTTCTGGCGATGCACTGTTGAAAACACAAAACGCCGTGGCTGTTTTGTGTGCCTCTAACTCGGAGGCTAATGCATGAAGACCGATATTAACTTTATAAAGCATGGCTCGGTGAAAGAAGTTCGTTATTCTTTCAGGGTGTTTGTTGGCGTTCTTTTGCTAGCCATGTTGGGTTGTTTGATTCATTTTTATTCTCAATCTTTCGACGGGCTTCCTGAAAAGGTTCGTATTTCAAATACGCTTATTCAAGAAGAGAAAGCACCTGATTGGTTCAATCAACTTTCGCAAGATCAAGCTTTTCATCGTAAAGCAAAAGATCTTTTAGCCGATCTAAGTAATCGGAGTGAGGTAACGATTGATACGATATTGTTTAGCGCTAATACGCAATCAATAGAACTGTCGTTACAAGCTAATAGCCAAGCACCTATGGTTGAATGGCTTGCTCAGACTGTTAACACCGAGAGCACTATTACCTTGGCAGGGTTCGCGATTGAAAAGCGTTCTGACGCATGGAATGCATCGATTAAGCTGAATATAGCCGCAGGAGTTACGTATGAATAACTTCAATACGCTTACCCTGCGCGAACGGATACTAACGACTTTTGCGTTGTTGGCGGTTTTGATTCTTGCTTATGTGTCTTTTGTGGTGCCTCACAAGAGTGCGCCACAGGTGTTCAATATCGAACTGCCTCAAACTGAGGCCTCTTCCTTATCTGATAATTCAAAAACCACAGAACTTGCGAATTCTTTGCTTCAAGCACCGCCGGGTAGTCAAATACTTAGCCAGGTCATCGGCGAGTTATTGAATGAAGTTCAAAAGGTTCAGTATCTAGGCTCTCAGTTTTTATTTGAAGCACCGGCATCTGACGTTGAGTTCTATCAGCATCGTTTCCGTATCTCGGCAGATGCAAGTCAGTCTGATTTAGCACGTGTTATGACTTATGTTGAGAACAAGTCTTACTTGGACTTACAGGTATTAGATTGGCAGTCGCAAACAGATTCAGGCGCCTTAAATTTTGAGTTGGCGGTGATTAACACTGAGCCTCGTTGGCTAACAGTCAAGGAGCCTAGTCATGCTAGATAAAAGAAAGCAGCCATTAGGTGAGTTACTGATTCAAGAGGGATTTATCTCCCAGGATCACCTTGATCAAGCACTCGCGAGTCAGAAAAAATCAGGCGTTAGGCTCGGCAAAATCCTAATTGAAAAACAGTTTATATCTGAAACGGATTTGCTCGCGTTACTGTCTCGCCAGCTTAAGCTCCAGTTTGTTGATCTTAATCAGCAAGGAATGAATCTCGAGTTAAGCATGCAGCTGCCTGAAACGATGGCGAGACGATTACGCGCGATTGTTTTATCTGATAATGGGCGTACAAGTCTAATCGGAATGGCTGATCCTATGGATTTAGCCGCAGTTGATGAGATAGCCAAAAAGCTTGGTCACGATGTTGAAGTGGCGGTAATTCGCGAGTCTCAGTTACTTGTTGCGTTCGATGAGGTCTACAAGCAGAACGAAGAGATCTCAACCATCGCTACCGAGTTAGATTCGGAGTTATCCGCGCAGGTTTTTGATATCGCGCAATTGAGCCAAGCCGATGTTGACGATAGTGATGCGCCCGTTGTTCGTTTGCTGCAAACTATTTTTGAAGATGCAGTATTAGCGCGTGCTTCGGATGTCCATATAGAGCCAGAAGAAACCGTGATCCGTATTCGCCGTCGTGTAGATGGTGTGCTCAGTGAAACAGTGATGCGTGAAACAAGAGTTGGAGCGGCGCTAGTGCTTCGACTTAAGTTAATGTGCGGCTTAAATATATCTGAAAAGCGTCTGCCTCAAGACGGGCGTTTCAATATTCTCGTTAATGGACGTTCGATTGACGTGCGTCTTGCGACACTTCCGACACAGTTTGGTGAAACCGCTGTATTGCGTCTCTTAGATCAAAGCCAGCAAGTTCTGAATCTGTCTGACACAGGTATGCCTCCTGAGATTGAAGTGCGATTCAAACAAGCTCTGGCACAACCGCATGGCATGATTCTGGTAACTGGGCCAACCGGTAGCGGAAAAACCACAACGCTCTATGGGGCTCTGAAGTTTTTAAATAAACCTGAGCTCAAAATAGTGACTGTAGAAGACCCTATTGAGTACCGGATGAGCCGACTTACGCAAATTCAGGTGAACCCCAAAATAGGATTAGATTTTGCCTCTGTTGCGAGAGCGAGTCTTCGTCATGACCCAGACGTGCTTTTAGTCGGTGAAATGCGGGATGAAGAGACCGTCGATATCGGCTTAAGGTCGGCGATGACGGGACACCTAGTATTGTCCACGCTTCATACCAATGATGCGATTTCGAGTGCACTGCGTTTAATGGATATGAAAGCAGAGCCCTACATGATTGCGGGTTCTATCTATGGGGTATTAGCACAACGCTTAGTAAGACGTTTGTGTGAGCAATGTGCTCAAGAAACTCATTTAGATGAGCATGAGAAGGTTCTAGTTGAAGAGCTTTTAAAGAATGACAATGGGCTATCTGATGAAGACCTTTCATTCAAAGCTCCTCAAGGTTGTCCGGCATGTTCGAATACTGGTTATAAAGGTCGTGTCGGGGTGTTTGAATGGCTCGAGTTGGATGAACCATGTTTAGAAGCTTTAAGGCAAAATGAGACACGGACCTTCATTCAACATGCTCGACAGGCTAAACACTATCAGCCTCTCGCTGTATCTGCCTTGCATCTCGCTATGAATGGTGTCACTTCTTTAGAAGAAGCACTGAAGGTTGCTGGTTATGCCGAGCTTTGAGTATCGAGCCCGAGATCAAAAAGGTGCGTTGCACCACGGTGTAATGGAAGCAGCGCACGGAGCAGATGTTGCGCGCGCGATGAAGCAAAGAGATCTGCTACCGGTCTCGATTGAGGTGCTCGAGACGCGTCGCAAAGAGCTCGCTTTACCTTCAAGAAAAAAGGTGTCGAGTGAAATCTTAATTATGTTTTCGCGCCAAATGTATGCCTTGCTTGCAGCGGGTGTGCCGATTACGAAAGCAATATTGGGATTAGCAGAGGCAAGTCGTTCTTCTACATTTATGCGAACTTTATTAGATGTGAGTCAGCGACTCGAATCTGGAACAGAGTTGAACTTGGCGTTTCAGGCTCACAGGGAAGTATTTAGTGATTTATATATCACCATGGTGCGTGTGGGAGAGAGTACCGGAAAGTTAGAAGAGTCGTTTCACAAATTGGCTGAGCACTTGGAGCGAGAGCGAGAAGCAAAAAGGCGTTTTAAGCAGGTAACACGTTATCCATTGTTTTTATTCTTAGCCATCATTGCTGCGCTTTTGTTTATCAACGTTTGGGTGATTCCTGAGTTTCAGGGGCTATTTTCAAAATTTGATTCTGACTTGCCGTTTGCAACCCAAGTATTAGTCAGTTCCGCAGAGTTTTTCCATGATTATGCATGGCTTCTTGTATTGTTTGCTCTGATTTCAG
>NZ_LWGF01000646.1:0-5509 GCF_001635355.1 Oleiphilus sp. HI0125 | reverse complement strand
GAGCAAGAGCAAGAGCAAGAGCAAGAGCAAGAGCAAGAGCAAGAGCAAGAGCAAGAGCAAGATATCGAAATTAGTATTGATGCACTTGAGGAATCTCTAGCTGAAGCCATTCCAGAGTATGCTGTAGAAGAAACTGAAGAAGAGCTTGTAGCGACAGAACCAGAAGCTGCACCAGAAGAAACCATCCAAGTTGAAGAAGTTGATCAAACTGCTTCAGGATCTTTGGCGGAACTTGATCCTGAGTTAGCTGAAATTTTCTTGGAAGAAGCGCTAGAGTTGATCAATCATTCAGGCGAGCTACTGCACCAATGGCAGAGTGAGAGTGATAATTTTACGCTTGTAGGTGAATTGCAGCGCGATCTACATACGCTAAAAGGTGGTGCACGTATGGCTGAGGTCACTGCAATTGGTGATCTCTCACATGAGTTAGAAACATTGTTTGAGCGCACGGTTGAAGCACACACCGTTGCGAGTCCGGCCGTGATTGAACTTTGTCTTCAGTGTCATGATGCACTAGCGTCTATGGTCGATAGTGTTGAAGCGGGTTCTGTTCCTGCTCCAGCATTAGATTTGCTAGAAGCTGTTAAGCGCTCTATTGCTGGTGAAGAACCAGTATTAAGTAAGGTTCCAGCACCTCAGCCTGAGCAAACAGAAGTAGAACCTGAAGTTGAGAATATCGAGGCTACAGAACCTGAAATTGTTGAAGTTGAAGAGATAACGCTCGTAAAAGAGACGACAATTCCAGTTGAGCCAGAGCCAGCGAAACCTGTCAAGCCTGAATTATCAGAAGAAGACGCCCTCGATAAAGAAGTGCTTGATATGTTCGCCGAGGAGGCGCAGGAACTCATCGAAGCGCTCGAAACGAACATGGCGGATTGGGCTGATGCGCCAACCGAACAGAACTACAATCAAGAGTTGCAACGAGTACTGCATACTCTCAAAGGTGGTGCCCGTCTAGCGAGCTTAGATAAGTTGGCAGACACGAGTCATGATTTTGAAACACGTTTAATCCAAGCCTATTCAAATGGCGAAGCCTTTGAGGGTGAACTCAAAGCGCTAGCATTAAAAGCTCAAGATGCATTGCATAGTCTTACCAAAGATTTCCTTGCGCAGCTAACTGATCAAGCGCCAGAAGAGGAGCTTGAAAGCGAAACTCCAGTGGAAGTTGTTGAGCAATCTTCTGCAAGCCAAGAGTTGATTCAGCTTGGCCAACAACAAAGCCCATCGAAGCCTGTTAAAGAGAAAAAGTCAGGCTCACAAGAATCTGTTCGTGTGGGCGCATCGTTGATTGATGCCTTAGTGAATCTTGCTGGTGAGACAAGTATTTCGCGTGGTCGCCTAGAACAGCAGATTACTGATTTTGGTTTTACTCTTGAAGAGATGGCCGCAACGATCGAGCGTTTGCGTGAGCAATTGCGTCGTATGGAAATCGAGACAGAAGCGCAAGTACTTTACCGCGCTGAGCAAGAAGGTATCGCTATTTCTGAATACGAAGAATTCGACCCGCTTGAGATGGATCGCTATTCCTCTATACAGCAGCTTTCTCGTTCGCTGTCAGAGAGTGCGACCGATTTAACGGAGTTACGAGATACCTTATCGAATAGAGCGCGTGATGCAGAAACATTGCTATTGCAACAATCTCGCATTAATTCAGAGCTGCAAGAAGGCCTGATGAAAACACGCATGATTCCATTCTCGTCAATGGTTCCTCGCTTGCGTCGTATCGTTCGTCAGATCAGTGGTGAATTAGATAAAGCTGTTGATTTTAAAGTAGCTAATGCAAGTGGTGAGATGGATCGATCAGTGCTTGATCGAATGGTTGCGCCGTTAGAGCACATGCTACGTAATGCCCTTGATCATGGTATTGAGCCTAAAGAACAACGTGTGAAAGCGGGCAAACCAGAAGCCGGAACGATTGCGTTGTCTGTATCGCGCGAGGGTGGCGATATCGTCATTCGTATGCAAGATGACGGCGCTGGTATTGACGCATCGAAAATTAGAGCGAAAGCGGTATCGCAAGGTTTGATTGCTGAAGATGCCAAGTTATCAAAGCAAGATACCTTGCAGTTAATTATGGCAGCGGGTTTCAGTACCGCAGAGCAAGTTACGCAAATTAGTGGCCGCGGCGTTGGTATGGACGTTGTTGCAAGCGAAATAAAACAGCTCGGTGGTGCAATTTCTATTGATTCAACAGTAGGACAAGGTACGCAGTTCACGGTTCGACTCCCATTTACGGTATCTGTTAACCGTGCGTTGATGGTGAGCACAGGTGACGATTTTTATGCCATTCCGCTGAATACGATAGAAGGTATTGTTCGTGTCAGCCCTTACGAATTAGAAGAGTACTATCAAGAAGACGCACCACCTTATCGATATGCGGGACGTGATTATAAACTCCAGTATTTAGGGTCTTTGCTACACAACGCGCATCAGCCGAAGTTAAAAGGTCAGCCTTTGCCATTGCCCGTCATTTTGGTTCGAGGCACCGATCAACCTATGGCGTTACAAGTTGACAGCTTGATGGGTTCTCGAGAGATAGTAGTAAAAAGTTTAGGCATGCAGTTCAGCGAGGTGCATGGCGTCTCAGGGGCAACGATTCTTGGTGATGGTAGTGTTGTTGTGATCCTCGATTTACCGGCATTGATTCGTGAAGAGTCAGCAGGTGTCATGGATGTTCTAGATACTGATGGAAATGTTGATACACAGAACGAAACACCACTTGTGATGGTTGTTGATGACTCGGTTACAGTAAGAAAAGTATCGACGCGCTTGCTCGAACGCAATGGTATGGATGTCGTTACAGCAAAAGACGGGGTTGATGCCATTGCACAGCTTCAAGATACCAAGCCAGATGTCATGTTGTTAGATATTGAGATGCCTCGTATGGACGGTTTTGAAGTAGCAACACTTGTACGCCACGATGAACGTTTGAAAGATGTTCCGATTATTATGATTACCTCACGAACGGGCCAAAAGCACCGAGATCGTGCGATGTCGATTGGTGTAAATGAATACATGGGTAAGCCGTTCCAAGAGCAAGAACTGTTGCAGAAAATTGAAGAAGTTCTTGCTGCTACAAGAGTAACAGCATAAGAGTACATGATGAGGATCCAGGCTTCGCTCGGAATAATTAGTGAGGATCCTTTACTTAGAAAAGACTTAAGTATTTTTGCTGAGCGATACGGTTTTTCTGCGCAGGTTAGTATCGCACCGCAAAGCTGGAAAATTGAAGACCTTGAGCGCTACAACCAAATTTCATGCTGGTTAGTTGACGAGCCATTTTTTGATTTGGCAAGCGATGAGCTGGCGCAATACATAGCCGATTTAGCTGTTCCGGTTATTTTGGGGTTGGAGCCTTTTAGTCGTGAGCATGAGCTGAGGGAAAGGGAGTTTTCTCTTTTAATTAAAAAGCTTATTCAGCATCTCCATCCAAACCAAAGCAATGAGGTTTTCGATATATGGGTGCTAGCTGCTTCGTTAGGGGGGCCTGAGGCTGTGAAGGAGTTTCTAGATGCCTTACCCCAAGATATACCCGCGAGCTTCTTGTACGCGCAGCACCTCGATGAAGTGGGTTCTAAAGCCTTAGCTGATGTTATTGGCAGAGACGCGAAATTGCCTGTTGTTGCAATTGATGGAATGTGTGAATTAGCCCCCGGCGTGATTTATAAAGTCCCCGTGGACTCAAGCATTGATTTTACCAATGGTGTTTGTTTTAAAACGGGTTCAGCTTGGCAAGGTGAATATACCCCAAGTATTGATGAGCTGTTGCGTCGAGTAAGCTTCACTTACGGTAATCGAGCTAATGTCATCGTGTTTAGTGGCATGGGCGAAGATGGCGCCGATACAGCAAAAGATTTGGCTAGGCGTGGCAGTTTAGTTTGGGCGCAAAGTGAGCATAGTGCAGTCAGCGACATGATGCCGAAATCGGTGATCGAAAAGCGTATATGCCAACGGATTGCTGCACCAAAAGACCTTGCTATGTTAATGACAGCGTATTACAAGAATACAGGCATTTCTTAATTTGCCTAAAAAATGAAGGAAGTTCAGAGTGTCTGAATCAGAGCTAATTTCGAGTTTATATTTGCCGGTTGAAGGCACTAAGTTGGTGTTGCCAAACGTGAGTGTGGCCGAGGTAATTGAATATACCAAACCACAAGAAGCAGAAGGGCCAGAATATTTTCTAGGAAATATTATGTGGCGGGGTATACAGGTTCCATTGCTAAGCTATGAAGTTGCCAATGGCCAAGAGAAACCCGCTCGGAATACTCAAGCGCGTATAGCTGTAATTAATAGCGTTGGGCTAGATAATCAGAAGTTACCTTTTAGCGCCATTCTCACTCAAGGTCTCCCGCGCTTAGTAAAGGTGAGTAAGGATATCATTCAAGAAGAAGAGCAGAGCGATTCTCCTGCTGAACATAGCCGTATTAGGGTCGATGGAGAATATGCGGTGATTCCGAGCTTGGAATATCTAGAGTCACTGGCCATTAAACTAGCGTAAATCAGAGTCGCTCCTGAAATGATTCAGAAAACGCTGCAAAAAGAACTGTTATCGTTTTTCGTTTTGCTATTTCCGATCATTGAGCTTGTTTTATTAGGCTTGAACCACGCGGTGTTTTTCATCATCGGTTTGAGCGCTGTGATGTTTGCGCTCAACTTCTCCTCTTTGTTTTCAAATCTTCGCAAGTTTATTCCAGCAATTAATTTAGTCCTTTTTGCATCTATTTTTGTTGTGCATCTGACATCGGGTGTGAATAGTGTTGCTGTTATGGGCTGCTTGTTAGTGATGACTGTTTGGGCAGCATTAGTCCTTGATTTGGTGTTTGCCGCGACCTTTTCTCTTCTTTGTATGTTGCTTTTAAGCGCGCTAAATGATTTTACGCAGCTAGCCCAAAATGCCGTTCTAGTTTTTTCATTATTTGCGTTAGCGAGCTTTGTTCGCTTTCGTATCGGTCGACTTGAAAGAGCAGGGCCTAAGCATACTGAGGAGGATATGTTCGCATGTCGTAATGCGAGACAGTTTGAGCAAGACCTTTCTCATTACTTTGCCTTGCATCAGCGTTACCAGATGAATTGTGTGCTGCTGGTGATTGATGTTGAATTACCAAGAAAAATGAATCTGACGAAAGAAAGAACATTGTTGCAGGTTCTTGTGTCGATCTGGAAAAGCCGTATTCGTTCTACAGATTTGTTGTATAAATTAAGTGATCGCCGTTTTGCATGTCTTGTGACTGCAACGAATAGAGACGGCGCACAAATTTTATTGAATGATTTGAAGAAGGCGACACAGGATTATCAGTTGCCTGAAGGATTAAATCCTGAGGTTTATATTTCTCTTCATGATTGTGCAGAGCAAAATAGTGAAAAAAGCTGGCTAGATAAGAGTTATCAAGATTAGATACATTAAAAAATTTGATTCCTTTTGCTTGCGTGATAGATTGTCTCGCCCATGGTTTGGTGACGATTTTATGCCCTTTTAACAATGCGAGTCTCGACGAAGTTAAAAGAGAAA
>NZ_LWGF01000645.1:0-3647 GCF_001635355.1 Oleiphilus sp. HI0125 | reverse complement strand
AGCGCTAAGATCGCACAATTAATGGGCAAACAAAAAAGAATAATAAAGAAAATTAGTATGCAAGCTCTAATTTGTCACAGTACCGTAACAATCACTTGATACAGGATGTTTCAGGTTTGTTATCACTAGCGGAATCGCTAGAGTGGACTTAGCCCTTGAACTTCAAGGGCTTTTTTTACTAAATCGTACAAGTAACTCCTGTCCCTCCAAGCCCGCAATACCCACCCGGATTCTTTGCTAAATACTGCTGATGGTAAGACTCTGCATAATAAAAAGCATTAAGCGGTTTTATTTCGGTCGTGATCGCACCATAGCTACGCGACAACAATTTTTTCTCATATTCTTTTAGCGTTTTTAAAGCGACGGCCTCATGCTCAGGCTTCATCCAATATATAGCAGAGCGATATTGAGAACCGATGTCATTCCCCTGCCTCATGCCCTGTGTTGGGTCATGCTTTTCCCAGAAAACCTTCAAAATCTCTTGTATGCTAATTTTCGACGCATCAAAAATAACTAAAACGAGCTCAACATGGCCTGTCGCACCATTACAGACCGTTTTGTAATCCGGATCAGCTTGCTCTCCTCCACCATAGCCAACCGCAGTCGAGACAACACCGTCGAGCTGCCAAAACGCACGTTCAGCCCCCCAAAAGCAACCAAGCCCAAGCGCGATACAGTCTAGATGTTCAGCAAAAGGAGGAGTAAATTGCGTGCCGTCGACGAAGTGTTGCGTTGAGGCGCCTTGCAGCAATTGCCAAGCAAATGGAATGCTAGCGGAGCCATCGCCGGAATAATTCACACTAGACATAAGTTTTTGAGTCATTATTACCTCCTTTCAAAAACATTCGAACTTTAACGTTCGCAATAATAGACCGCGAATTTGTTGTTTCGTCCAACATCAGAGCATCGGCCAAATACTGAAGTGATCAATTCTGGGTACCTTAAGAAATTATTTGCCACTATATACATGGGGGCATAGCGCGCCATTTTGTCTTTGGCCGTCTTAATAAACGACTCAGTCGTCATATACTCTGTTGAAACGCCCTGATGAAACGGTGGGTTAGTTACGACGCCATTCACTCTTCCTTTTACTTCATCCCAACCATCACTCGCATACACCGAGGCCGTTAATCCATTTAAGGATAAAGTCTTCTTGGTCGCCTCTAGGGCAAACCAGTTGATGTCTATACTCTCCACATCTATATCTGGATTCAAAGTTTTAATTGCTACGCTAATTACGCCGCACCCACAACCGAAGTCTAAGGTTCGTCCTTTCAAGCGACGGATATCCTGTTCGAGCAACAAAGCTGTGCCCTCATCTAACCGCCCACTCGCGAATACACCAGGTAGTGCAGCGAGTTTGAGTTTATTCTCGGGATCGAGCTGAAAATCGAAAACTTCAAAATAGTCTTGTATATCAAATACATTAGTAGCCGATACGCCGGACGCTTCCCACAGCTGACAGTGTTTGGCTGAATCGATTTTTACGCACTCTTTTGAACGAGTCGCGAGTCGCTTTGCGCCGCTCGCAATACCGCTCTTCTTTTCGCCTAAGAGATACAGTTTGCCATGATCTGCTAGTACGCTTGCTGCCAGATCTAAATACAATTCCAACTCAGGTTTTGACTTTGGCATAAACAAAATAATACCGTCATAACGATCGCCAGTTTCAGGGATACCAAAGACAATATTTTCTTTATCAAACTCTTCGAAAGCTTTATAGGTTCTGTAGTTGAACGTCACAACATCATGCAATGCAAAAACATTATTTGTTGGCTCTGATGGTGGCTCAATAAATAAATAACTACCTTCGTTAGGAAAAAGATCTTCGTTACGCTCGATTACTTGGGCGGTGGCTTGGGTCACGCACACTCCTTAATAGAAACTAATTCTGTTCGGCTACTTCAAATGGCATTAATTCCGTCTTTTCTTCAATCGACGAGTAATAAAAACTGAGATTAGTGTAGTAGCGTTCTGTGATAACGGGATTATCCGGAACTTCGTATCGAGGTACAGCTCTAATTGCATCTAACGCTGAAATATCTAGTAAACGATGTCCACTAGATTTAAATATAAAGGCATTAACGATGTATCCACTGGTATCGAGCTCGAGTTTAATGACACCTTTAAAAAGCTTTGCCCCCTGATAAGGATTAACCCAGTACTCGTACACCTGCTCTGTGAATCGCTTCAGATATCGATTTACGACTTTGAACTCTTTTGATTCTTGCTCTGAAAACGGGTCTTCTACATATGCATTACCTAGATCGTTTTCCTCTAAGAGCTCCATGTTCCCGAGATTCCCCAAAAACTCAGGCGGGATTTTTAGTTCTTCTGGCGGGATAAAAGCGATGTCTGATTCAGCGCCTATTTCCGCTTCACCAGATGAATCGTTTGTATCAAGCTCTTCGCCGGATCCAATGTTATCGCTGACGCCGCTTGAATCATCTTCTTGTTTAGTTTTGTTGCCAGCTAAATCAACACGCGCCTCTTTATTGATAGTACTGAGAGCCTCTCGCTCTCCGATAGTCTCTTTGCTTGATTGTTTCTTTTTAACGATTTCTTGTTTTGCCCCAAAATCTAGTTGCGCCTCTTTGGTGACGTCTTGGTTATTCGAACTAAATTCATCACCTCGCTTGTATTCGTGGATATGATGATCGATTAAATCCTCTTCTTTAGCTGTTTCGGGTTCAGGTATCGTCGGCTCCTCAGGAGGCAAAACGTCTTCTACTACTTCAGTAACGCGGGGCTGAACACGCGACAAAGCAACATTAATTGTTTGTGACGAGGAGCTAGACTCAACTTGATCTTTGGGAAGTGAATAATAGAAAAGCAAGAGCAAGCCATGCAATACAGTACTTAGCAGTGTCAACCGCGGCAAAACTGTTTGTTGCTTATAATTAATACTCATAACGCTCTTACTTCAACGAGTAATTGGCTCTTTGTAAAATGAGATAAATGCGACGCTTTGGAAACCTAGCTAACCATTAGTCAGCGAGGCTTGTCTCATCGTACCAAAATTTGATGGGATGAGTCGTAAACACTTCAGCAACTTCAGGGTTTGTAGGGAGCTCAAATAGCCCCATTGTAGCAATCGCTCTTATGACCGCCTCGTCATATTCGTCGTTTCCAGACGGGGTAATAATATCGGCAGAAGCAATTCGCCCACTTGAATGTAGAAGTATGACTACTTCCCCAAAGTATTTGTTCCCATCCTTTTTCGGCGGATTCAAATTACGTATGACTGCATCAACAAACGTTTTGGCTGATTGAACAAATACCTGTTGCTCAACAGGCTCCAACGCGGCCATTAACTGGCGAGCCTTACGCGTACGATCAGCGACTTGCTCTGCGATATTTTGTGTAGCAACAACCGTTCTATCGAGCGCACGGTCATCAAGTTGCTGCATACTGCCGAATCTCTTAGCCAAAAGGCCGTCCTGTATTTTTTGTAGGTCTTGAGCTGACTTACCTTTAACAAGCTCTGCAAGCTCTTGTGCCTTAAGTGCTTTCTTGGCTTGTTCTGCTTTCTTGGCTTGTTCTGCTTTCTTGGCTTGTTCTGCTTTCTTGGCTTGTTCTGCTTTCTTGGCTTGTTCTGCTTTCTTGGCTTGTTCTGCTTTCTTGGCTTGTTCTGCTTTCTTTGCTTG
>NZ_LWGF01000644.1:0-1086 GCF_001635355.1 Oleiphilus sp. HI0125 | reverse complement strand
CAGGTTCGAATAATGTAGGTAAATAAGCCAACACCTAGACCAAAAATAAAACGACCGCGTGGTGTTGTTGATGAAGAGACTGGGTCCGTTGCGATAAAGAAAGCACCAAACATCGTCGCACCCGCAAGTAAGTGAATACTTAATGGCACGGCTTGGTCGGGGTTAGACGAAAATAAAATTGATGGAAGTGCTAAGCCGAGTAATACGCCTGCAGGTGTCTGCCAAGGTATGATTCTTAGTGCCAGAAGACCAAGACCGCCAAGTAAGAAGGCTACATTTACCCATTCCCAACCAAGAACGATTCCCGAACCAAAGATGTCTTGGCTGGTAATCGCTTCATAAGTGCTCGCTTTCACCTCATGCTTATATACGTCTAAGGGTGTCGCGCCAGAGTATCCGTCGGGAGCATTCTCTATTTCCCAAATGCTAGCGAGCGTTTGTTGGACGCTAGGGAAATTTTCTTGAAGTGTGGTCGGGCTTGCCCAGTTGCTCGTCATAGCAAGAGGGAAGGAGATGAGCACGAGCGCATAGCCAGCCATAGCCGGGTTGAACGGGTTGTAGCCCAGACCGCCATAGAGTTGCTTCACAAAGATAATTGAGAAACTTGCGGCAATAACGCTTATCCACCATGGCGCTAATGGTGGTAGCGCTATTCCTAGCAGCACCCCTGTCAGCAAGGCACTGTAATCACTTAAGTAAAAACCGATACGACGTTTGCGTAAGGCTAAAATAGCAGCTTCGCTGAGCACTGCGGTAATACTGCAAAGGAGCACATTATGTAGGTTGCCCCAGCCGAAAAAGTAAGTTTGCGCGATCAAGCCCGGAATACATAACAGGATAACCCAGCGCATGATGCTAGAGGTGCTTTGATTTTGTTTAGTATGTGGTGAGCTTCGAGTAAGTAGTCCCATTATTTTTCAACCTCTTGGCTCTTAGCTTGTGCTAGTGCGTCTTGCGCGGCTTTTACACGCACGTTGTTTTTATCAACGGCGCGTTGGAATTTTTCGACGTTCTCGGGAGCATTAGCTTTTGCGTCTTCGAGCGTATCGATCATCTTATCGAGTTTGGCCTGCGCTTTTTCTAGAT
>NZ_LWGF01000643.1:0-637 GCF_001635355.1 Oleiphilus sp. HI0125 | reverse complement strand
AAGTTATTGGTATAGGTCTGTACGATACAACCCGAACCATCCAGCAATAAGGCTTCATGCTCATTGTGAATAAGTTCCAGCATGGCATGAATTGTTCCGCGCTGTGATGCATTTTGTAGATCTTTTAAGTCATCACTGGGGGTCACTTGACCCGTCGCAACAGCGGGCTGCAGTAAAACGATCCGTGCAGGAAGTATTGCATTTCTATAAGATAGGCTCGCATTAGTGTCACAAGCGATTTCTGCTGGCATTCCCTCATAAAGGGTCGTTTTCGAAACCTGAGAAAATCCTGCAGAAACACGTACTGATGTGTTTTCAGGTCGATCGGGAATGATGACCATCGATGGTCTCAATACAAGTGTAGTCGTTGGGCTGCCAACGCTGAGTGCCAGCTGGGTTACGGTTCCATTTGTGAACGATCGAACCTCTGTAAAATCCAAGGCTGTTCTCGCTTTTTCAATCGCGGCTTCGGATGCTGCCAGTCTTGCGGGGATACCCTCTGTTAGTTCAACATCAGTAAGATCAAGCTGAGCTTTCGCTGCATCCAGATCCGCCTCTCCCACCTGAACTTGAGACCGAGCCTCAATCACATTATTTGTTGTACCATAACCTCGTTTCAGTATGCTTTTTGCATCGC
>NZ_LWGF01000642.1:0-1137 GCF_001635355.1 Oleiphilus sp. HI0125 | reverse complement strand
AAACATACGAGCCTTTTCGTTATGGTCACCGCAGATACATCAAAAGAGACAGTACTTGGAACACGAGAGTTCCAACCAGATGCTTATATAGCAAAGCCTGTCACTCGTAATATGCTTGAAGAGCGGCTATTGCAACTGATGACCCAGCAAGCCATTTTAAAACCAATCAATCGAGAGATTGATATCGACAATTACGCCAAGGCGATTAGTCTTTGTAAGCAAGAAATCGAAAATGGCACACGATACCGCTCTTGGTGCCTACAAACTATGGCAAGCCTCTATAGAAAACTAGGAGACACATCGAGCGCTCAAGGAATATATAAAGAGGTTCTCAGCCAGCGCCACATAGACTGGGCTCAACTAGGTCTAGCCCATACACTTCTAGATACCACGCAATACGATCAAGCCAAGCAAGTATTCTCGCAAGTCATTGAAAAATCACCAATGATGGTAGAAGCCTACGAAGGAGTTAGTGACGCGTGCTTGCACTTAGGACAAAGACAAGAAGCCCAAGAAGCTCTCCAAGAAGCCGTTACTATTTCTCCTAGGATGGTCAAAAGGCAGTCTAAATTGGCGAGTTTATGCGTTGAAAATAATGATCTGCGTTCTGCAAGCGAAGCATTCAGAAAAGCGATCACGTTTGGAGAGAATACCGTTCACGAAACACCTACCCTCTACTTAGATTTCGGGCGTTGTTTAAGTGACCTATCAATCGGAGATACGACTAATCAGGGCAACACTCTCGCGAACGAGGCTAGCATTCAGCTTGAGACTATTCTTGACAAATTTTCTTATGAAGAGGAAGCGTGTCATTGCGCTAATTTAGTAAAAGCTAGAGTACTAGTTGGCCGAGACAAGCACGAGCAAGCGCAAATGCTAATAGATGAAGTACAATCTTTAATTGATGTCGAAGATCTTAGCGTTGACCTAGGCTTGGAATTAAGCCGCAGCCTTCATACCACAGGTCGGCAAGACGAAGCCGAGAACTTACTAATAAAGCTATCTCAAAAATTCGAATCAGACCCTCAAGCCCTAGGCAAGATAGAAGCCTTACTAGATGAACCCGAACCTTTTGAACTTAGAATAAAAGCCAAAAGTCTCAATAAAACCGGCATTCAGCTATTTGAAAGTGGGCAA
>NZ_LWGF01000641.1:0-3089 GCF_001635355.1 Oleiphilus sp. HI0125 | reverse complement strand
TCCGTTTTATTAGTAAATTATTATATGTGCGTAACAACACTAACAAATAACTTCGGTCTGCTCTATCCTGAGCGCCGTTAAATAAAAGATAAACTGATATGCTCCGCTCTCAATCCTTGATATCGGCCTTGATCATCCTGTTCTTATCATTGTTTGATCAACGTGCCTACGCATCAAAAATTCAGTATGTAAATTTGAACCCGCTAATCGGCCAGCTTCCTTACGCGCACTATCCATCTGCTGCTCAAAAGCAAAGTAAAATGACGTTTGAAACCAGCGTGGCAATATCTAATTATTTCAGGCAATCGACCGTAGACCAAACAACATACGATGTTGATGGAGAAACATCGCTTATCCGAGAAACGCTTACCTATCGAACGGGCACTCTTAGCCTCGGCTTATCACTGCAATATCAAGCGCATCGCTCTGGATATTTAGACGATCCAATCTACGAATTTCATGACTTCTTTGGCATGCCTCAGAATGGTCGCGAGCAATCTACAAATAACCAGCTTAATTGGAATATCACAAAAAACGGTGAAACATATAAACTGAGTGATAGATCGCATGGTCTGGGAGATACCATGCTTTTTGTCGAAATGCGTCCTACATCTTTCATAAGCGACGCAGTAAGCCTGAGCTTCAACTTGCCAACCGGCGATACGTCAAAGCAAACTGGCGGATTGGCAAGTTCAATTAATCTTAGCTTCGCAACGCAAGGCGCCTCGATTGAACTCGATAACACTTTTCTGCCAAGAATTCAGACAAGTTATGGATATAACGTGTCGTATCTTCGTTACAAATCGATGATTGATGAGTTTTCACCAAACCCGTTTGTTGGTGGCGCTTATGGAAGCCTCGACCTTATTTTCACACCAACTATTGCATTAATTACCAATATTGACATAAATACTCCTTACTTCAATGATGAAGTACGTGAACTTGGTTGGACGAGTATTGCACTATCGAGCGCTCTGTCTTTCGATGTCAGCAGACACAATATTTACATCGGGTTTAGTGAAGATATCAGACCTAGCACTACTCCTGATTTTTCTTTATTTTTCGGTCTTACTACAAACTTATAAATGCTTCAAAAAGGTTTCTTAATGACATTCAACATTCGCTTTATCGCATGCACAGCATTACTGGCTTTATCCTCCCTAAGTTACGCCGGCGGCGCCTCCTTCAGAATAAGCAATGACACTATTGGAGGTGGCATTGATGGCCAGATTGGTGAGACCGACCTAGTGGCGGGTTTCGAGCATTTTTATAAAGACGAAAGCGAATCGGTCAATATTAGCAACATTAATCTTCACACTCAGGGACAGACAGCTATTTCAAATTTGCCAACCACTGTGCTGTTGGGGCTTGAGGCAACACATATGAAGGAAGGCGAATTCAAAGCTTCTGCGGTTGCTTTTGGTGGAGCTGTTCGGATCAATCTTCCTAGTACTCCAGGCCTATCAGTAGAAACTCGACTGCACTACGCGCCTGATATTCTTGCTTACGGTGATTCTGATGAATTTAAACGCTTTCGAGCCCAGCTCAATTATCGAGTCATCCAGAGTGCTGATCTCAGTCTTGGCTACCAGTATTTGAATGCAGGTATCAAAGATGCTGGCGATCGCACCTTCGAGAGCGGTTACTTCATTGGTCTAGGGATGAAATTTTAGGTCGTTCAAAGCTAGCTCAGGTTTGCGTACGCTATAACGAACCCTGCGTCATCACTAAGACTAATCTCAAGTGATGACGCATTCAGTTCCTCAAATCGAGATTGTGCACCATCTGTTAATGTAACGACTGGCTTTCCATTTGAATCATGCTGAAGCGAAATATCACGCCAAGATACTCCTGACGAAAATCCTGTGCCTAAGGCCTTCGCAACAGCCTCTTTCACAGCGAAGCGTTTTGCGACAAAATTTTCCTGACCACGATCTAAACGAACAAACTCCGTAAGCTCAGCATCTGATAGCACTTTTTCTGGAAAACGCTCCGGATTATTGCTCATTGCCTTTTCGATCCGCTCAATTTTTAGCAAGTCAACGCCAACACCTATCATTCGACTAGCCTGCTTGATTAATGATCGATTTCATTTCTCGCACAGCTTCTTTCAAACCGACAAAGACTGCTCTAGCGATAATAGCGTGACCAATATTGAGTTCGTTCATTCCGTTGATCTGCGCAATTTCATGCGTATTATGATAATTCAAGCCATGGCCAGCATTAACGATTAAACCCTCGGACACACCTAATTCGGTAGAGGCAACAATCAACCCAAGCTCCTTTGCCTGCGCTTCATTTGAAGCAGGCTCAGCATAAGCGCCCGTATGCAGCTCTATCGCTGCCGCTCCACAATTTTTCGACGCCAAGATCTGTTGTTCGTCGGGGTCGATAAATACAGAGACCTCTATGCCAGCATAACCGAGTCTTTGACAAGCATCCTTAACCTTATCAAGATGCCCCACAACATCTAACCCACCTTCGGTAGTTAACTCTTCGCGTTTTTCAGGCACCAAGCAAACATGCTCTGGCTTAACCTTTAAAGCGAGATCGACCATCGCATCCGTTACCGCCATCTCCAGATTCATACGCGTTTGGAGGGTTTCCTTCATCACAAACACATCGCGATCCTGAATATGCCTGCGATCTTCTCTCGGATGAATCGTAATGCCGTCAGCGCCAGCTTCTTCAGCTAGCATCGCAGCCTGGACGGGATCAGGGTAACGCGTACCTCGTGCCTGTCTAAGGGTTGCAACATGATCGACATTTACACCTAACAACACCCTACGCTGTTGACTCATCTTACTCATCCTACTGTTGTATATTTACTGAACTGCTTGATTAGCTCTCTACTCTGAAGCTTCGCACCTTGGAGCGCCTGATCAATCAGCATATAACTGACTTTCTTATTTAACGTCTGATACACCGCTTTAAGATCATTTACTTGATTAGCGCTTTTATTAGAAACTAGCGCCTGCACGCGTGACGAATAAGCTAGGAGATCTTGACCTGAAAAAACGACATAACTTCGGCTATTCTCTTGTGTCAACACGAATGTGGAGTCAGCACTCAAATAGTAATTCGACTCA
>NZ_LWGF01000640.1:0-1388 GCF_001635355.1 Oleiphilus sp. HI0125 | reverse complement strand
AAAACGTCGTACAAAAATATTTTGTGGGTGAGGTTCAGCAGTGGGCTGCGGATCTTAATCGCCGACAGTACGCATTGAGCGAAGCAATGGCCGATTTGGAGGGCGAATTAGCACCAATGCTCAGTGAGAGTTATGCGCGATGGAGGAAAGAGAGAACAGCTGTTTTTCAACGCAATAAAGCCTTGATTCAACGCCATGTGCTATTGATTGGAAAGTTAATAAATGAAGAGAAACTAGCGGTGCATTGCGACCGCTAGTATCGATTGAAGAGCCTTACTTTATTGTTGCGAATGTTTCGCCCATACGAACAGGTGATTCTGCTTTCAATGACTCTTCGAAGTTGATGGTATTTGGTGGTGCACAGAAGACGACGGTAGACCCTAGCTTAAAACGGCCCATTTCTGCGCCTTTTTCAATCGTGATTGGCTCTTCGTTGTCGTAGTCAAAACTGACAACATTTTTACGCATTGGCGCGACAAGACCAGCCCATGTTGTCTCGACGCTTGCAACAATCATTGCGCCAACCAAAACCATTGCAATCGGGCCGATTGCTGTATCGAAAATCGCTACGACTCGCTCATTACGTGCAAATAAATTTGGAACGCGTTGCGCTGTTACAGGGTTAACCGAGAAGAGTTTTCCAGGAACATAAATCATTTTTTTCAATGTGCCTGTGATAGGCATATGAATGCGATGGTAGTCTTTAGGTGAAAGATAAATCGTTGCGAAGTCACCATCCATAAATGGTTGAGCAAGTTTTTCATCGCCACCCAGCAATTCATTGACGTTAAAGCTTTGGCCTTTTGCTTGGAATATTTGTCCGCCTTTGATTTCACCTAACTGACTGATTGCACCATCAACTGGCGAGCAAAGAATGTTATCTCCCTCTACAACAGGGCGAGCACCGTCTTTGAGAGCGCGGGTAAAGAAATCATTGAAGCTAGGGTAGGCAGTTGGGTTTGGTTCTGCCGCTTCGCTCATGTCGACGTCATACTTGTCGACGAACCAGTTGATAAAGTTGTTTTTGACTGGTTCGAATGTTGTGCTCGCTACTTTGCCAGCAACGCGCGAAATAAAGTGCTGTGGGCTGATGTACTGACTGAATACAAACAGATCATCGCTTTTCATAAATGCGGATTCCAAAATACTTAATCATTATTGGCCGCGGATAATAACAGAACTTCCAGATTGCTGCGAAAGACAGATGCAATTAATCGATGAGCTTTCAATTAATGGCGTGCTTAGAAGTTCTCATGTGTTGTTTTTATTTTGATTTTTATTACGAATCTTGTGCGTCTTGGCTAATCGTTCCTAACGATGATTCCAATGCTTTGATCGCTAGTTTGAAATACCTGAACTGAGCTTCATCGATGCGTTGATCAGGATCT
>NZ_LWGF01000639.1:0-1773 GCF_001635355.1 Oleiphilus sp. HI0125 | reverse complement strand
AAAACGTCGGTTAATCTTCCGCCTAAAGAGATTCTTGCCCCGTATGTCCAAATTGCTGCGTTCTCTAGTTACGATTTGGCTGAGTCTATACGTCTTCGCGCTGAAAGTTATGTTCAAGATGTGCCAGTTTTCTTGGCGAAGGTTGAGGTAGATTCTGGGCTTTTATATCGAGTTCGGATCGGTCCTTTCGTGACAGATTCTGACGCGCAAGAGTTGGTGAATGTTCTTGTAAATGCAAAGATCGGCTCGCCGCAAGTCATCACTAGATCAACTGCGGCACCGGAGCGTTAAAAGTTTTATACATTAATGAATGCTTGTGCAGAATGCGTTAGACTTGCGCAGCATTAAAATAGACAGAATATATGGGGTTTTAGGTAACTTTATGCTAGCTAATTTTTCGCGTAGCGTCCTCGTCGTTACAGCAGCTTGTTCATTATTGTTTTCGGCACTCGTGTCTGCAAAACCTGCGTTAATTCCTGCTCCACCTCAGGTGGGTGCAAGTTCGTATGTGCTAATGGATGCAACGACGGGTGAGATCATCGTCGAGCAAAATAGTAACGAATCCTTACCTCCAGCGAGTCTCACTAAGCTAATGACCGCGTATATCGTCGAAAGCGAGATTGTAGAGGGTAATATTTCCCTTCAGGATCAAGTGCCTGTCAGTGTAAAGGCCTGGCGCACAGGTGGTTCAAAGACCTTTATCAAAGAGGGTACTAACGTTCTTTTAGAGGACTTACTGAAAGGCGTTATCATTCAGTCTGGAAACGACGCAAGTATTGCATTAGCTGAATATTTGGCCGGCAGTGAGGAAGCGTTCGCAGATATTATGAATCAACAGGCGATTCAGATTGGAATGACTGGGTCAAGCTTCATGAATGCTACGGGTCTTCCGGCTGATGGTCACCATTCAACCGCGTATGACATGGCTTTGCTCGCTCAAGCAATCATTAACGACTACCCTGATCTCTATAAAATTTATAGTACGAAGTATTTTACTTACAACAACATTCGTCAGCCTAATCGCAATCGTTTGTTGTGGCGCGATAAGTCTGTTGATGGACTCAAGACTGGTCATACAAAGGAAGCAGGATATTGTTTAGTGTCTTCTTCGAAGCGCGGAGATATGCGATTGATCAGTGTTGTGATGGGTACTGCGAGTGAAGAAGCTCGCGTAAAAGAAACGCAAAAGCTATTGAATTATGGCTTCCGCTATTACGAAACGACGCCTTTATACGCGGCTGGTGACGCATTGACGGAATCACGCGTTTGGGGTGGTGCACTAGATAATGTGAATTTAGGTGTGTCTGAGGATGTTGTAATTACAATTCCACGCGGCCATAAGACCGAGTTAGACGCTGAGATTCAAGTTGACTCTAATTTACAAGCTCCGATCGCGATTGGTGATAAACTAGGCACGTTACGCGTGACTTTAAACGGCAAGGTTGTCGTAGACCAAGTGATCGTTGCGCTGGCCGATGTTGAGCAGGGAAGTTTCTTTAAACGTATTTGGGATATGATCAAACTATTTTTTATTGGATTGTTTAGCTAACCCTATGGATAAGACTCAAGAACTCGAGTTTCCTTGTGATTACCCGATTAAGGTAATTTGTAACAACGAACCAGACCTAAAAGATGTTATCGGGGGTATTGTCTCCGATAACACACAAGGTTTTGATCCAAGCACTATAGTGGTTCAACCGAGTAAGAATGGAACTTTCATTTCCTTGCGTATCAAATTTACAGCTACAAGTCGCGAGCAATTGGATGCCATGC
>NZ_LWGF01000638.1:0-2568 GCF_001635355.1 Oleiphilus sp. HI0125 | reverse complement strand
GAGCTGCGTTATTATCTCAGCGAGTCACATCGCTTAGCCTCTTTAAACCTCACCAACAAACTTCAAAAAGAACTTCACCTCAACCAATAACAAGGCGTAGTCTTTGTCCTTAATAAATAGCTTAGGAGTACAAACGTGTACATCGCAATGAACCGCTTCAAAATCAAACTGTGTTGTGAGAAAGACTTTATCGAGATCTGGAAGAATCGCGATTCCTTTCTAAGCGAGGTACTAGGATTTAAATCGTTTAATTTACTGCAAGGCGAAACTACCGAAGAATACACCTTGATCTCATCACGTGCAGTTTAGGAGTCGGAAGAAGCATTTCGCGCATGGACCAAATCTGAAGCTTTTCGTAAAGCGCATGCAAATGCGGGCGGCCCATCTTCAAAAGAGCTACATGTCAGTCCTCCTCAATTAGAGTGCTATGCAGCCGTTATTTAGCTTGTAATCACACAACTAGAATACTGATATCGAAAAGCAGTCTACTGCATATCCCTTAAACTCCAAGTGGCAGATATAGCTATGTACATAGCTGAGTTAATATCCACAGCGATCAATCCTTTCCAATAGCATTAATTCGGGGTCGCCAAATACATCTTGCATCCCAAACACCCGGCAATTACTCAATTCTTGCTGACATGTGAGTAGCAATAGCTGCCGAAATAACTTCTGAATTTCATTCTTATCTGCGACGTTTCCTTTCTGACGTGCTTCAGAGTAGGCCCACCTCATACACGTTCGCTTTGACTCAGCGTCGACGATCTCTAAGTTCGGATTTCCTTCCTCTAACCACGCATATATGTAATATCCCATCGTATCTTCTCCTATTTACAGTAATACAAATGATAATCGTTATTATTTAAATCGCAAGTGAATTGCTTCTCGTTTTATTTCAACAAGCTTCCCTCCAAAGAAAGCGAAACCGGATTTCTATTTTTTGAAGCTAAAAAACTTATGCAAATCTCATAGGATCACTTTAATCACTAACCAATGATCAACTTATTTATGAGTCATCTCAGCAAAGTTCTTATCTTTAAAATTCTTGGCACCGTGTTGGTTTGGTGCATCCCTCTCTTACTTTTTCCAGCGTCTGTTTTAGAGCAATTCGGGTTTCCTGCACAAGATAGCTACATGTTTATTCGTATGCTGGGTTGGGCCTATTTAGCATTATGCGTTGGTTACTTCATGGGCTTACAAGCCTCACTAAAAGGCAAGCGTTTAATGACCCCATTTATGTTGGCGTAGTCAGATGGTGGCGGCTGTTTATTCCTTCTTTACTACGGCATAAGCGGGGAATGGTCTGCATGGGGTGGCGCTATTCAATTTATCGCTTGGGGTTCGACACTTGCGACGGCTTTGATTACTGCGGGTTTGTTTGTTTTTGGCATCAAAGGAAACGAACCAATTATTGAGTCGTTTTAGTTCCATAATTGGGGATACGAGCAAGAATAAAAATACACAAAATTTTGATCGACTTTTGATCAATGTATGTATAGAGTTCGCCTCAGCTAGTAAGACACACCGTGTATTTACATCCTACATGTCGTTGTTATTCGTATTCCTCGTCCTGCAGTTGTTACGCCCAGTTTGTTTTTTCCAGCACATTTGCCGCATACAGGCGTTTTAATTGATTTTTTTCAGGATATAGATATGTCTAATACAGTTACTGGTACAGTAAAATGGTTCAACGAAACTAAAGGCTTTGGTTTTATCGCTCAAGACAATGGCCCAGACGTTTTCGCTCACTTCCGTCAAATCAAAGGCGAAGGCTTCAAAACATTGGCTGAAGGCCAAAAAGTTGATTTTGAAGTAACACAAGGCCAGAAAGGCCCACAAGCTGAGAACATCGTTCCACAGTAATTAATACTGTTTACGATCCAGCAAAAAGGCGAACTAAACGGTTTGCCTTTTTTGTTTAACATCTACTGATCTCTTATCTAATATAAACAGCTCATGTAACGAGTTTAAAACTCTTAAACAGTGGATGAGCCTCCATGTCTGTCAACCTACAAAACCCTAGCCCTTCGAAACTACAAAGCGCCATTCAAACAACCAGACCACCCTTTCTTATCTTAGCGCCAGTCTGTGTTTTATTGGGGTTAAGTTTGGCTTATCAGGCTGGGTATAGTTTTAAACTGATCGACCTCATTCTAATATTTGCTGCAGCTCTTCTGGCACATGCTAGCGTCAATTCACTGAACGAATACATCGATTTTAAATCTGGTCTTGATCTTAAGACTGAACGCACGCCTTTTAGTGGAGGCAGTGGCGCTCTTCCAAATAATCCTAGCGCTCTGAAGCATGCTCTCATCCTTGGGTTAGTCAGCCTAAGTCTTACTGCACTGATCGGTTTGTATTTTGTTTATTCTGTAGGCCTCATACTTCTACCGCTTGGAATAGCTGGTATTGCCTTGGTGCCTTGTATTCACCATGGATTAATCGATTACCATGGGTATGCTTGATTGCGCCCGGCGCAGGATTTGGAATTGTTATGGTCGCCGGAAACTTCTCAGTGATCGCGGCTTATGATCAACTCACTTATCTAACTCTTCTGCTACCATTTTG
>NZ_LWGF01000637.1:0-1197 GCF_001635355.1 Oleiphilus sp. HI0125 | reverse complement strand
TATGAACAATGCATTAATGATTGAAGGAAGTACCGTAGTAGAAGCAGACGTCAAAGCTTCTAATGGTGTGATCCACGTTATCGACAAAGTAATCTTCACTGTCGACTAAGTGTCGCATTAGATTAGCACTATAAGGTCGGGGAATACCCGACCTTTTTTATTTCTAATGAAAGTTAATCCTTTTTTGGCTATAGTTCGCGCCGATTACTTATTACTTGTATTTGGTACGAACAATGGAAAAAACTTTTATCAGCGCCCAGCAACTTCTTGAAGACTCATTCAAGCTAGCAATTCAAATTTATGAAAGTGGCTTCCGCCCTGACTACATCGTAGGCGTATGGCGTGGTGGTGCTCCAGTAGGCATCGCTGTTCAAGAAATGTTTGAAGTGCTTGGCGTCAAATGCGACCACATTGCTATTCGTACTTCGAGCTATACGGCCATTGGCGAACGCGCTAAACAAGTAAAAGTGCACGGTTTAACGTATCTCATTAATCGCGTTGAAAGCCACCAGAACCTGTTAATTGTTGACGATGTACACGACAGCGGTCTGAGTATTGATCAAACTATTGTTGATCTTACTGCTCGCTGTAAAAAGAACACTCCAACTATTAAAGTTGCGACCCCCTACTACAAGCCTAAGAACAACAAGACTAATCGCATCCCAGATTACTTCTTATATGAGAGCGATGAGTGGCTGGTATTCCCGCATGAATTAGATGGCTTAACAAAAGAAGAACTTATCGCAAATCGTCCAGAGTCTGCGGCGATTACTGACAAGCTTGAAGAACTCGGCGCATTCGATAAGTAATGCACCAATAAACCGACATTGAGCCTCCTAACATTCAGTAGACAATGTCGGCCTTCCTACTTTTTTATTTTGCATTCGCATTTCATTTCACGATAGTCTGTTTGAACCCAGATTGAACTAAGTTTAAAAAACTATAAAAATGAAGTTCTCCCTTAACACCATGCGCCAGAGCGATTTTCAGTACAAAGTTGTGCTGACAGTGCTTTTGCTGTTTATGCAAAAAGCCTTATTCGCGACAGGCACAATGGCAGGTTCACTGTCGGAAAATGGTTCATGGGTTAGCTTGTGTACGGCCGACGCAGGCATTAAACAAGTATTTATTACAGATAGTGATTCTGAACAGAACCACAATGTTCACGACGCAGATGAACAATGTAGCTTTTCGGCA
>NZ_LWGF01000636.1:0-25322 GCF_001635355.1 Oleiphilus sp. HI0125 | reverse complement strand
CACAGAAGCACAGAAGCACAGAAGCACAGAAGCACAGAAGCACAGAAGCACAGAAGCACAGAAGCACAGAAGCACAGAAGCACAGAAGCACAGAAGCACAGAAGCACAGAAGCACAGAAGCACAGAAAAAAATCGTACAAGAAAGTTTTGCAAAAGTAGAACCTATTGCTGACGCAGCAGCCGAAATATTTTACGGCAAGCTTTTTCAATATGACCCTAGCCTTCAGCTGCTTTTTAAAGGCGATATGACGGAGCAAGGTAAAAAGCTAATGGCAACATTGAAGATTGCCTTAAAATCACTCGACGACCTAGATGCCTTAGTTCCAGTGCTCGAAAACTTAGCCATAAAGCATATTGAATACGGGGTAAAAATAGATGATTACACCCCTGTCGGAAATGCCTTAATAAATACTCTAGCGGAAGGTTTGGGTGACGATTTTAGTCAAGAATGTAAAGCCGCCTGGGTTGAAGTGTAAAAAACAATTGCTCTTGTCATGCGCGCCAAAGCTTACCCAGACTTTGATGCAGAATCCTACAAAAATACTAAAACCTATCAGCATTAAGAATCGTAGAGCGTAGCGACTAAAAACGATTTCATTAAGGTAGTTCTGTTGCTAAGTCAATAGCTAAGCCTTAAACCCTCCAACATAAGATTTAAGGTCATCGACCATCGTATCGACAACCTGCGCCTCATTAGCCGTTTCTGCTGCAGTGGCTTGGCTCTGAGTGGAAAGCTCGCTCACGTCGTGAATACTTCTTGAAATATCTTCAGATACAGCTAACTGCTCCGTTGCGGCCGCCGCAACTTGCTCGTTCATAACTTGGATTTGAGAAATTTGTTCAGCAATGCTTTGGAAGGAATCACTCATTTTATCTACTCCCTCTACACTGCGCTCTGATTCGCGAACACCTTGAGCGGTAACCGTTTTAGCTTTGTCGATACTTTGGTGCAAACGCTCAATCGTCGCATTAATTTCGTCCGTTGAAGAGTGCGTCTTTTGTGCAAGCGAACGTACTTCATCCGCAACCACCGCAAAACCTCGGCCCTGCTCTCCCGCTCTAGCGGCTTCAATAGCTGCATTTAAAGCCAATAAGTTGGTCTGCTCCGCAATATCAGAAATCATCTGAAGCACCTGAGATATGCGCTCTCCCGCCTCGGCCATATCTGCTAATTCAGAATCAATGTTCTCGATGTTTTTGGCTTGCGCACGAATGCTTTCAATACGGTTTTCGATCAATCGTGCACCTTCTTTAGCAAGTTCGCTAGCCTTAGCGCCCGATGATGCGGTTTGCTCGGCATTCGCAACCACCTCGCTTGAGGTGGCATTCAACTCAACCGCAGCACTAGAAATAGATTGGCTTTGCGCATGCTGCGCATCACTCGCCTCTAAACTGGTTTTAGTTTGCGCATGCAAGCTTTTTGACGATGAGGACAAACGCGTTGCCGTGTCTGCCATATAGGCCACGGTTGTCTGAAAGCTCTCAAGTAAACGATTAATCGCATCAGAGCTCTCACCAATCTCATCTTTACTACGAACATCAACACGCTGTGTAAAATCCGCATCCTCCACAATACGATGCAAGCGCTCAGTAAATACTGGCACTGGAGACACCAATTGATTAGCAAACCATAAACTGACACACACAGCGATGCCCGCGGCGACTAACAAGGCGATAACTAAAGCCGTCATCAAAGATTCAAACATAGACTCAGATTTCGCGAACGCCTCGACCTCATCGATCTCGCTCATGATCGCCCAACTCAAACCATTAATATCGAGCGGCGCGTAGGCTGACAGCACAGAGACACCTCTGTAATCATCAAAAACATCAAATCCTACTACACCAGATAACGCTTGATCAGCACCTCTTGTGTTCACTGGCTGCAGACCAATACTGGTTTCCCTAGTGGCAATAGATTGGAATGTCTGCGCATCTAAACCCGATGTTTCTAGTACCTCTAAATATGCGTCTTTATCTTCAATCAAAAAACGGCTCATGCTGCGCATTTTGCGGTCTTGAGCAATCAAATATGTTTCACCCGATTCGCCCAAACCTGTCGTTGCCCACTATTGGTCGTGCGTCATGATTGCGTTAATACGATCTATAGGCATCTGAAAAATCAGAACGCCTAACAGTTCTCTCGCATCAAAAATGGGAGAAGCAATAAACGCAGCAGGATCCTCATAAGATGGTGGATAAGGAGCAAAGTCATCGATCACAACATAATCTTGCTACGTTGCTTGAACCGCTTGCGTAAAAACGCGTGCGATACCACTGTTGGCATAAGGTCCGTCAAATAAAGATGTTCAGTAATCCAGTTCTTTAAAAACGGAATAAACGATATCACCGGTATCTGGCGCGACTAAGAAGATATCGTAATACTCAAAACGCTGCAGAAAATAGCGAATAGGCGGGTGATAGATCTTGTGCAACTTGCTGTAGAGCGTATTGTTATCGAGCTGAATCAGGGCATCTTTGGCCCCTAAAGGTTCAGTCTTGTTTGCAATGAAATCGTATTGTAGAGAAATAGAGTCTGCATCTAAGCCTTGCATTAAGGCTGCTGAATTGACCTTTTGACCGTTATTACGTTCAGCGTCCTCACCACCGAAGGATTGCTCATAATATTGCTGCAATTTTTCTTTTTGCTGAACGACATTGTCACCCGTTCGCTGCGACAAATAATCATCAAACTCCTGCTTGAACTCTCTCATTGCATTCACGATCATCCGATCTTTCGAGAAGCTCAATACCTGATCCTGAATCGTTTGAAAATATCGCTCTATTTGGGATTTCTTAGACTCTCTCACTGCAGTGAGTTGAGCCTTTGAAAGCTCATGAATGGCCGACTTTCCGTCCGAATAACTGCTATATGCAATATAGGCACTGAGACAAAAAGCGGGAATGATGGCTAGTAAAATGCCAATACTTAAAAACTTAGAACGCAAACGCACAATGACAATCCTGCTGTGATTTGCATGGGAGTTATAGTCAAGAACACTGCGCTAAACAAAAAAGAGAAGACTGATCGCTATTCTAAAAATTTCAGGCAAAAAAAAGCGGCCAGTCCCCGGGCCGCCATAATCTTCCATGAAAAAAGTTCCTTTCATTCAAAACCTTCTCTCGAAAGGCCTGACAATTTCCAGCTAGTCGCACTGTGCTGTTTAACTGTCAAAGGACACGTAGCAGAATGCTTGCCAACTCTAGAAAGTTTAAAAAATCAATTTATAAACAACAACTTAAGGGGATAACAAAAATAGAGTAGAATGCGTTGCAGTAGATAACGCCCAACAAGTGATCAAGGCGCACCAGCTTGAAACACACATAAGACTGTTCTCTCACTACTTCCACATGAAACGCAAACCTCGAAGTAGAGAACACTATGAACGTAATCCCAGCTCTAATTTTCAGGTAAAAAAAAGCCAGTACATTTCTGTACTGGCTTTTCGTATTAGACTCACCTCAAATGAATGAAGCGTCTTAACGCTTATTTGAACTCATCAAAAATTGCATTCAAGGTCTCACTTGGG
This sequence comes from Oleiphilus sp. HI0125, assembly GCF_001635355.1. Classification (NCBI taxonomy): domain Bacteria; kingdom Pseudomonadati; phylum Pseudomonadota; class Gammaproteobacteria; order Oceanospirillales; family Oleiphilaceae; genus Oleiphilus; species Oleiphilus sp. HI0125. The sequence goes on along the minus strand of NZ_LWGF01000636.1, from coordinate 21,792 downwards.
CGCATCGCTTTTGAAGCCAATTCGAAGTCAGGGTTGTAGTAACCGCCAATCTCGATTTCTTGACCCTGAACATCAAGTAGTTCTTGCACAATCTTGGCTTCGTCTGCGCGAAGCTGCTCTGCGAGCTTAGTGAATTTCGCTTTCAACTCAGCGTCATCGTCTTGCGCTGCCAAGGCTTCTGCCCAGTACAGAGCAAGATAGAAATGACTGCCACGGTTATCGATCTCACCCGCCTTACGAGAAGGTGATTTGTTCTCATCAAGGAAGACTTCAGTTGCTTTATCAAGCGTACTTGCAAGCACTTTCGCGCGAGGGTTATCCGTTTTGTCACTCAAATCTTCGAGTGATACCGCAATCGCTAAAAACTCACCTAACGAATCCCAACGCAAATGGTTTTCTTCATTGAATTGCTGAACGTGCTTCGGCGCAGAACCACCAGCACCTGTTTCAAACAACCCCCCACCAGCCATCAATGGCACGATAGAGAGCATTTTTGCACTTGTACCTAATTCAAGAATTGGGAACAAATCCGTTAGATAATCACGTAATACGTTACCAGTCACTGAGATCGTGTCTTTACCGCGAATCAGACGTTCCATGGTTAAGCGAATCGCTTGGTCCGGCGAAAGGATACGGATGTCGAGACCTTCAGTATCATGTTCCTTCAGGTACATTTCGACTTTAGAGATCATCGATGCATCATGTGGACGCTCTGGGTCTAACCAGAATACTGCAGGCATACCGCTAGCACGTGCACGAGTAACGGCTAATTTCACCCAATCTTGGATTGGAAGATCTTTTGTCTGGCACATACGCCAAATATCACCCTTCTCAACATCGTGAGAAAGCAAGACATTGCCCGCATCATCAATAACACGAATAGTTCCATCTGCTTCAAGCTCAAATGTCTTATCGTGCGAACCATATTCTTCTGCTTTTTGAGCCATCAAACCAACGTTTGGAACCGTGCCCATAGTCACTGGATCAAAGTTATCGTGATGCTTACAGAAGTTGATAATTTCTTGGTAAATAGTCGCGTAGGTACTCTCTGGAATAACCGCTTTGGTATCTTTTAACTTACCATCGGTGCCCCACATCTTACCGCCGATACGGATCATTGCAGGCATAGAAGCATCAACGATCACGTCGCTAGGAACGTGTAAGTTTGAAATACCCTTGTCTGAATCAACCATAGCGAGTTCAGGACGATCTTCGTAACACTTACGAATATCTTCTTCAATTTCAGAACGCTGCGAATATGGAAGAGACTGAATTTTCTGGTGAACATTGCTTAAACCATTGTTCGCGTTCACACCGAGCTTTTCAAAGGTTTCTGCGTGCTTTTCAAAGACTTCTTTAAAATATACTTTTACAGCATGGCCAAAGACGATCGGGTGAGAGACTTTCATCATGGTCGCTTTTACGTGCAACGAGAACAAAATGTTAGCGCGTTTCGCACCTTCCATTTCGGCTTCGAAGAAATCGCATAGCGCTCTCACACTCATAAACATGCCATCGATGACTTCGCCGTCAAGCAGCGCTAGATTCTCTTTGAGATTTTTCTTTTGACCATCTTTGGTTTCAAGCTCAATGCGAACATTACAAGCTTTATCAATAATCGTAGACTTCTCGTTATGGTAAAAGTCGTTATCCCACATGTGCGCTACGTGCGTGCGTGACGCCTGGCTCCACTTACCCATTGAGTGAGGATTTTTGCGTGCATACGCTTTAACCGCTTTTGGCGCTCTTCGATCAGAGTTCCCCTCACGTAATACAGGGTTTACCGCGCTTCCAAGCACTTTTGCATAACGTGCTTGAATGTCATTTTCTTCATCAGAACTTGGTTCGTCTGGGTATGCAGGTAAATCAAAACCTTGAGATTGAAGCTCCGCAATAGCTGCTTTTAGCTGAGGAATAGACGCGCTCACATTTGGAAGCTTAATGATGTTTGCTTCTTTCTTAAGTGTTAGTTCGCCCAACTCTTTCAACGCATCTGGAACGCGTTGCTCTTCTTTTAAGTTCTCTGGGAAAGCTGCAAGGATTCGAGCAGCAAGTGAGATATCACTTGATTCGACACTGACATCTGCAGCAGAAGTAAAGGCATTTAGAATAGGTAGGAGCGAGTAGGTAGCAAGCGCCGGCGCTTCATCGGTTTTGGTATAGATAATTTTATTAGACATGCATTCCCCAAATTGTATCGGTAGAAAAAACCAGTTCAGGCATCGGACAACTTTTGATCGTCGCGCCCTTAGGCAAAAATTGACCGCGTATTCTACAGAAATATATTGAAAATAACTATCAATTCACACATAGCCTACAAAATTTAGGCCACTAGTGTAGTTCAAGTTTTTTGCATTTTGATGAAAATAAGCAAGATAAAAAGCTGCTTTTAACTTAGTGATAAGAAGATATCGCTTTATATAGTACCTAGCGCGCTAGGTTGCTTTGCATTTAAGGCATAACACAAGCCAAGACCTATTATTTGAAGGCGCCTTCTTCAATCAACAGATTTAAAAGTCCGGCTGCTGAGGCTTCAAGCGCCCGAATTTCGTCACGCTTAGTCACCGTCTTGCGATAATTATCAATTTCACCAACACCGGCGTAAATTCTCACCCAGCCGGTATTCGAGATAAATTCACCGATCGCGGTACTATCGTCGACATACTCTGTGTAGAGTCCGGCTGTAATCACAATACAATGCGCACCTTTCGCTGGAACAATCCCCAACGTTAGCACTGAAGTAGAGTAGGTAAAGTTGTCGCGAAAGGATTCCATGCCATGAACACATGCTCCGCCGTCCGGCAATGCTTGCTGGATATCGAGAACAAAATCCGCCTCGTCTTCGTCCACCAAGTTGAAGCCATAATAACGAACCACGTCTTGAATCAGATTCAACACTTCAGCGCTTCGATGATGCAATTCAAATAGACGACCACTGTCTTGCAAAGCCGTTTGGATCTCCGCCCCAGTGACAGCTATATTGATGTAGGACAAATCAGAACGGTCAACCTCTTTCATGACATCATGAACATTTGAGGTCGTTGTAGAGCATCCATAAATAACGGTAAGACTCAAAATAAAAAGAAGCTGAAGTAAACGAGTAATGTTAGACATGTTGAGTCGCACTTAGAGTAACAGAAACAGAATCAGCAAAACGCAAGGCATGTGGCTTTTCGACCTTTACCTGAGCTATTTGTACATTCGCGTGAGCCATAATGATATCAAGAATATCTGAACATAGCTTTTCGAGAAGTTTGAAATGTCCCTTTTCGACAAGATTAATCACGGCTTTGGTAATGACTTTATAATCTAACGCGTCATGATGGTCATCACTATAACAGGCCGTATGCGCGGGATAATCAATCCAAAGATTAATCACCACATCTTGTTGCTTTATGAGCTCTTCTTGATTGAAACCGATAAAGGTTCGGAGCCGTAAATTCTCAACGTGAATACGTGCTAACTGAAGTGCCACAAAGGTCTCGTTTTTCATTATTAAAGGCACAACTTAACACCAATAAAAGGAAAGACCAATTGGATTAGTTGACCATTTGCGTCAGACTAGACCGCTTTCGCATCACGCACTCTTCCCTTAATACAATAAACTAGCTCTAGGATAACAATGAATCGTTCTGTACTTATTGCACTTGGCCTCAGCATCGCAGTTCTAGGTTGGCTTTTTTCTGGCTCATCGAATCAGCCAGCTACGCAAGTTAATGAATCCGCATCTGAAGAACAAACAACACCAAAAGAATTATTTAAAGTCACGGTTCGTCCAATGGTTGCCGAAACTGTTGCCGATATTATTACCCTACAAGGCGACATCGAACCGGCTCGTGCGATCACTGTGAAAGCTGAAACTCATGGCAGCATTACCAACATTGGCGTCGAGAGCGGAACGCGTGTTCAGCAAAATCAAGTCATGCTCAATATCGACATTTCAGATCGACAAGCGCGCCTCGAACAAGCCCAAGCAGAACTAAAGCTACGTGAAGCAGAGCTAAAAGCAGCGCAACAGTTAAAACAACGAAAACTCGTTTCAGGAAATCAACTCGAACAAGCCTTAGCAAATCTTGCAGCAGCCAAATCATCGGTAGAGCAAATAACCGTTGAACTTGGCCATACGCGCATTCGCGCGGCATTTGAGGGCATCGCTAACTATCGCCATGTGGAGTTAGGTGATTATGTTCAAGCCGGCGACCCACTCATCGACTTGATTGACGACCAGCACATTAAAATCATAGCGCGTGTACCTCAACAACATGTTTCCAAGATTGAGCTTGGACAAACTGTCAACGCTGACCTTTTAGACGGAACAACAATTGAAGGGCAACTTTCATACATCTCAAGCCAAGCGGACCCAGCAACACGAACATTTAGAATCGAAGCGACTGCACAGTCAAAGAGCAACCCTCGTCTTGGCCAAAGTGCGCGCGTTCGACTACAGCTCGGAGACATTCTTGCGCACAAAGTCTCATCATCAATTTTGAGCTTAGCTGCTGATGGCAGCATTTATGTAAATGCTGTTGATGAGAGCAATCAAGTAGTTCGCTATGTGGTTGAGATTATCAAAAATGATAGCGATGGCGTTTGGTTATCAGGCCTACCAGAAAACCTTAATCTAATCGTTGTCGGACAGGCTTTTGTTGCAAAGGGACAAACGGTCGATATCGCTATTGAAGGACAAATCGAAACCAATGTCGACGCAGACACTGAGGTCGATGCATGATCGCAAAAACCGATTTAAGCGCTGCTAGCTCTCAGGGCGAGCATAAATCTCATGTCGTCGACTGGGCGATTCGTCGTCAACGTGCCGCACTGCTAATTTTGTTCTTCCTGCTCATCGCAGGTATCGCCTCTTACAACTCAATACCTAAAGAGTCTGAGCCAGATATCCCTATTCCATGGATCTACGTATCCATGACCTATGAAGGCATTTCTCCCGAAGATGCAGAGCGATTGCTCGTGCGTCCGATGGAGAAAGAGCTCAAATCAATAGAGGGCGTAAAAGAAATGACCTCTATCGCTGGCGAAGGACACGCTTCTGTCACGCTAGAGTTCGATGCTGGATTTGATGGCGATGCAGCACTAGATGATGTGCGAGAAAAGGTCGATCGAGCTAAATCTAAGCTCCCCGAAGGTAGTGATGAGCCGACAGTAAACGAAATTAACGTCGCACTCTTCCCCGTCATGAGCATTAGTTTAGGGGGCGCGTTACCCGAACGAAACTTGCTTGCAATTGCCCGTGACTTGCGTGACGACATTGAAGCCTTAGGTGGTGTGTTAGAAGTCGATATCGCCGGTGAGCGCGAAGAATTGCTAGAAGTTATTGTCGACCCCCTCATTCTTGAAACTTACAGTATCGATTTTGAAAGCGTGCTGAACGTTGTTTCTCGAAATAATCGTCTTGTCGCGGCAGGCGCCATTGATAATGGTGCTGGACGCCAAGTAATGAAAGTCTCGGGCGTCATCGAAGATCTCGATGACATAATGTCGATGCCCATTAAAGTTGAAGCCGGCACCGTTGTGCCATTCCGCGATGTCGCAAGCATCAAAAGAACCTTCAAAGACCCTAACGGTTTCGCCAGAGTAAATGGTAAGCAAGCACTCACTCTTGAGGTTAAAAAACGTCTCGGCGCAAACATTATTGCTGTTACCGAAGAGATAAAAGCCATTATTGCCGAGAAGGAACAATACTGGCCCGAAACGCTCGAGTACAACGTCATTCTTGACAAGTCTAAAGATATCATCACGATGCTCGAAGACCTTCAAAACAACGTCATTAGTGCCATCATCATGGTGATGATCGTTATTGTTGGCGCACTCGGCTTACGCTCATCAATTCTAGTTGGCCTTGCTATTCCAGCTTCCTTCCTGAGTAGTATTCTGATCATTAATTTTATGGGGCTTACGCTTAATATTGTTGTGCTCTTTAGCTTGATCTTGGTAGTGGGGATGCTAGTCGATGGCGCTATCGTTGTTACGGAATTAGCGTCTCGAAATCAAGAAGCAGGCTTAAGTTCAGACAAAGCATTCTCTAAAGCTTCGCGTCGAATGGCATGGCCCATTATTGCGTCAACAGCAACGACTTTAGCAGTGTTTCTACCTTTGATCGCTTGGCCTGGCGTGGTGGGCGAATTCATGAAATTCTTACCCATTACGGTCATTATTTGTTTGTGTGCGTCTCTCGTGGTCGCCCTACTCTTCTTGCCAGTTCTTGGTGCTTCACTTGGTGGCAGCAAAATAAAAAGCGAAGAAGCACAATCTGATAATCGCTTCACCTTGGCTTATTCAAAAGTCCTAAGAGCACTACTTAAAAGACCGCTCTTAACGCTGTTAGGTAATATCTCTATCGTCGTCGCAATCATGATTGCTTATGGCAGTTTTGGCAAAGGTGTCGAGTTTTTCCCTGACGTAGAACCGGATAACGCAAAAGTTCTGGTATCGGCACGCGGAGATCTCTCAATCTATGAAAAAGATGCGCTGTTGAAGGAGGTTGAACGTAATTTCTTCAATATGCCAGAACTCAAGTCTGTCTATGCGAGATCCTTTAATCGAGCTCAAGATCAAATGGCAGAAGACGTCATTGGCTCTGTGGATTTCCAGTTTATTCCATGGGACGAAAGACGCACCGCGAGTGTCATTCTTGCTGAAATGGCTGAAAAAACCAAAGATATTCCTGGTGTAAAACTAGAGTTTCGTAAAGCTGATAACGGCCCTTCAGGCGGTAAAGCGATTCAGATTCAGGTATCAGCAATTTACCCAGAGCATATCGATCAAACGATCGAAATACTGCGCTCGCATATGGCGAAACTAGGTGGCTTCAAAGATATTGAAGATGACCGCGCGCTGCCTGGCATAGAATGGCAAATGGAAGTTAATCGCGAAGGCGCTGCTCGCGCAGGCGCAGATATCGTATTAATTGGTACCGCCATCCAGCTTCTTACTAATGGCGTTAAGGTTGCAGAATATCGTCCAGATGACACTGATGAAGAAGTCGATATCAACATCCGCTTCCCATCTCAGAAACGAACACTAGAAGCTTTGCAGAGCCTTCGTATTCAAACCAATGTGGGAATGGTTCCACTTGGGAACTTTGTACACTTAAAGCCTGCTCCAAAAACCGGCACAATCAAACGTGCAGATAGCCGCCGTGCGGTTCTTTTGCAGTCTGAAGTGGAAGAAGGACTTCTGCCGACAGATAAGATCCAAGAACTCTTTGCCTCAATTGAGGGAGAGTCTTTTCAACCTGACGTACGTTTCAAGTTAAAAGGTGAACAGCAAGACCAACAAGAAACAATGACTTTCTTGGGAACCGCTTTCATTCTCGCGATTTTCTTGATGCTTCTAATCTTAGTGATTCAGTTTAATAGCTTCTATCAGAGCTTCTTAGTTCTGAGTGCCATCGTGTTCTCAACCTTCGGTGTACTGCTTGGCTTGCTGATTACCGCGCAACCATTCGGCGTAGTTATGGTAGGACTCGGAATCATCGCACTCGCGGGCATTGTCGTGAATAACAACATTGTATTGATCGACACCTATAACGCTTACATCAAAGACGGTTACCGGCCATTCGATGCGGCTTTGGCAACTGGCGAAATTCGTTTACGCCCAGTATTGCTCACAGCCGGCACCACTATTCTAGGACTAATTCCTATGGTTATGGCAATGAACATCGACTTTATTGGACGCGACATTAGCTTCGGTGCCCCATCGACACAATGGTGGCGTCAATTGTCGAGCGCGATAGCCGGCGGTCTAGGCTTTGCGACTATTCTCACCCTGTTACTCACTCCTGCACTTCTCGTGCTAGGCGCTAATACCAGAGCAAAATGGCGCAAATTCCGTGGCAAACGCGAAGCACCAGCCTTAGCAGAGCAATGAGGTAATCAATAGAAACATGAGTCTGAGCACGCGTTTTCGCAAAGGCTTATGTTTCTCATATTCCAATCCTTTGCTACTTTAGTTGCGTATACAATTTCTCTATTTCAAATTGGAATTTCGAATGCCCGATCAACAAATCTTTCCAGATAAAGAACGTATTTTGATTGGAATTAGTAGCTGTTTGCTTGGAGAAAAGGTTCGTTTCGATACCGGCCACAAACACCACTCATACATCTCTAATACGCTTGGCCAATATTTTACTTTTCATCCTTTCTGCCCAGAAATGGCTATTGGCCTTGGAACCCCTCGAGAAACGATTCGTCTCGTTGAACGTGAAGATCGTATTCATGCGGTAGGCACAAAGACTGAAGATCATGACGTTTCTATCGCGTTACGTGATGTCGCTGAACAGCAGAAAGATTGGCATAAAGATTTGTGCGGATACATCTTAAAAAAGGACTCTCCTAGTTGCGGGATGGAACGCGTTAAGGTCTACAAAGGGAAAAACCCCAAGCAATTGGTACCTGAGCGAATTGGTGCGGGTTTGTATGCGGAAGTTCTGCTGAAGAACTTCCCTAATCTACCTGTAGAAGAAGAAGGCAGATTGGGCGATGCCGTTCTGCGCGAGAACTTTATCAAACGTGTTTATGTCTACCGAGACTGGCAAGACATGATAGAAAGCGGATTAACCATGAAGAAGCTGCTCGAGTTTCATGCCGCCTATAAATACTCGCTCTTGGCCCATGACCAAGAGCGAGCTCGTGCTCTAGGAACGATGCTAGGTGGTGGCAACAAACAAGAAGTGGAGTCGCTATCTGAATGTTACTTCGTTGAGATGATGCGCATCCTTAAAATACGTGCGACCAGAAAGAATCACGTAAACGTACTGCAGCACCTTCAAGGTTTCCTGAAAAACAACTTGGACAAGGAAGACAAAGCGGAGTTAGTAGAAACGATTATGAAGTATCGAGACGGGATCTTACCCCTGATCGTGCCGATCGTACTATTGAAACATCACTTTAGACGTCATCCGATCGAGTGGATAGATAACTGTATGTACTTAAATGCTCACCCGGGTGAATTGATGTTGTTCAACAGCCTATGAGCCTGCACGCTGATACCGACGAAAAGCCCACCCTAGACAGACTGCAATGGTGATTTCTAGTGCTGCCAACATCCATGCGCCCGACTGAGCGAGCGCTTCAGGGTGTACCACAAAACTGAGCACGCGTGCGCACGCCAAACTTACCGAAACAAGCAAGGCCATTAAGAGTGATCCAAACTGCGCAGCTTTTATCGACGCACCAATAAACATTCCCAGCGCAAGACCAATCTGTAATCCACCATAAACGCTCATAAATTCAGATGCAGCAAGACTGGTCGCTAAATCAAAGCCTAAATATTGCGCGGCAAGCTCGTACTGAAACAGGCACCACAAACCACTCAACAAATATAAAACACCAATTATTCGTAGCGTTATCATAACTTCACTCTATTCAGCCTTGCGCTTAGAAAAACTAATTCACGACACTGGTAGGCGCACTACCTAACGCCTCTCGATCTGCAATATGATGCGGTTCTTCATATTCATACAAAATAATCGCCGAATAATTTGCATCAACTTCAGGGGCGTATATATTCGTGAGCCCTTCGTAACGCAAAAGCCTCTGTGTATCGAGCGAATAATCTAAAACGATAGGGTCCATTAACAAGTTAATGACCCAATTTGAAGGTTGAATCTGCAGACGCACACTGTCACCCGATAGAGACACACGGCTCAATTCAAAACCGACTGTAGAACTTCGGCTCAGAGCCAAGAACTCAAACTCGATAGTTTGACCGGATACCAAGTCATCCCAGTTTTCGATCACCATTCGATCGAAGCCACTATCAACAACCAGTGGCAGCCCCGAATCTGACAAACTAAAACGCGTTCTCTCACCACTACTGTCTAGGAACAGGGCGTCGCGCATCGAAGTCGTTTCATAGCGAATATCGCTATTAAATTGTTCGAATTGAAGATAGGGCTGTAAGGATGAAGCTCCCGAAAAACTAAGCGCTTTTTCGGCAATACGCTGACCTTGTGCTCCCTCATAAATGACTTGCGATTGAACGTACTCGCCTTGCTTTGAGAGCTCTACATAATGACGTTCAACGTACAACAGCTCGTTGCTATCAATATCATAAGCTTTGCCGATGAATCTAAGTTGGTCTGCAAAAGCCACAGACGTACAAACTGCGCCAAGCATCAACAGAAAAAGGAATTTTGTTCTTCGAAATAAAAAAGTCATCTCTATACTCTTCTTATTCAACGTTAGAGATTACGTATAATCGAAATAGTCGGACTATTTAATATGGAACTACGTCAATTAAACGAAAGCTTGTCGACGCTGATTAAGCATTAACACGACGCACCCAACAGCTAACCAAAGAGCCGCAATAATCGGTAAATGCTCGATCGAAAACGTTAACGCCTCAAGTTTATGCCCCGCGTAATAGGACATTGGTCCACCGACAGCGAAAAACGCGATCAACAACCAAGGAGAAGTATGTAACCATCGCAATGATAGAGGGAGGCTCGCTGCAAATCCCACCCACATACAACACAACCACAATGGTATAGAACCAAGTAGTAACAGGTTATCTTCTGGGAATGTATATAAACCTAGATCAGCCAACACGCTGTCTGCGATACAACCAAATAAAACAACGACCGCGCAAGCCACATACGTGCTACGATTTCGCACAACAAAAAAGAAATGTGCAAGCAATACAGCAAGAGGAGCTAGCGCTATCTGCCAGCCCTCTAGAATCGCAGCAAACCAGAGACACTGAAACAACACAGCATTTACAATGACATGCTTTGTTGCATAGTCAGCGCGAACACTTGAACCTTGAGTTGCTGTTATCTCAGCCATATTTGCCTCAATTAAACCACGGTCTCATCTCGAAACTCTGGTTTTGCATAGACTAGATGAGATACACCGATTGAACGTTCCGCAAAACCGCCCTCACAGTAACACAAATAAAACTCCCACATTCGCTGAAATGTCTCACTGTAACCAAGCTCAGTAATCTTTGCCTTCTCTCGCTTACAGGTCTCATTCCAAGCAGATAGCGTTCTTGCGTAGTGTTCTGCGAAATCAAACTGAGAAACCATGCGTAAGTCTGAACTATCTCGCATCGCCTGTGTTAATGCGATAATAGAAGGAATACAGCTACCAGGAAAAATATAACGCTGAATGAAATCAACATCTTTTCGCGCGCGGTCATAACGTTGATCGGCAATCGTAATTGCCTGAATCAACATCAAACCGGTAGGCTTAAGAAGTCGCGAGCAAGTCTCGTAGTATGTGTTGTAATACTTCCAGCCAACCGCTTCAATCATTTCAATCGATACCAGTTTGTCGAACGTGCCCTCAAGATTTCTGTAGTCTTCAAGCAGAAGCGTTATTTTATCCTCTAAGCCTGCTGCTCTAACTCTTTCACAGGCTAGCGCGTATTGTTCTTTCGATATCGTGGTCGTCGTAACTTTACATCCGTAATGTGTTGCTGCGTAGATCGCAAAGCCGCCCCAACCTGTTCCAATCTCAACAACATGATCTTGCTCACTAAGCTGTAGTTGCTCACAGATCCGTTTTAAGCGGAATTGCTGTGCTTCTTCCAAACTCGATTCTTCAGTTGGGAAAATTGCTGACGAGTACATCATGCTTGGATCTAAAAACGTTTCAAAAAAGTCATTACCCAAATCATAGTGTGAAGCAATGTTACGTTTTGAGCCTTTTTCGGTGTTCTGGTTCATGCGGTGCAAGACTTTCAGAGCAGGCTTAGATAAGGCCGCAAAGCCCCCTTCCATACCATCTAAAATATCCATGTTGCGCACCATCAAGCGCACTAACTTTGCTAAGTCAGGCGTCGACCAATCACCAGTCATATAGCTCTCAGCAGCACCGATACTTCCGCCGGTCATAATATCTACATAACACGACGCGTCGTTCACATGTAATTCGGCAATCAAATCAGCGTTATTGTCGTTTCCGAAACGATAAGTCTGGCCGTTATCGATAATACTCAGTGTTCCAGTATGCAAAGCCTTAAGCTGTGATAACACTGCTTTCTTAGCAATAGACTGGAAGCTAAAACGGCGCCCCTGAGGATAGGCATTAACGTGCTGTGTGTTCATAATAAACTCCCCACCTTAAAGGGCTGAATTCGCATTATTGTTGTGTTGATTATCACTGACAGAGTCAGGGTGATCATAAAATGGACTACGTTTGATCCATAACTTCAACGCTTGCCAGTATATGCCAAGCACTACTTTAACTGTCATAAGAGGTTGCTTAAGCAATCGATTGAGACCATGTTCTAAGCCTTCTTTGTGCAAGCCCATCGTGGCATCAAAGTGCTTTTCAACAGATGCATCGCTTCGTTCTATGGTGTTATCCATATGTACCGACAATCCTTCTCCCGGCGTTTTGAATACCCAGTTATATTCCATATTCATTGGATTAAACGGCGAAACATGGAAGGCTTTAGAAAACGAAAAGCGGCTGACCGTCTCACGAAGTTGTTCTACTTCAATCACTGCATCATCAAAGCTCTGATAATCTAACTTACCATCAGCAATCGGGAGGACGTAACTATGACGCTCATCCCATGGCGTATTAGTAATTTCAGCCAATATCGAAGTTAGCCGCTCATTCTCATCAAAGCAGTAGTAAAAGCTAACAGGGTTAAAAATCACCCCGAAATAACGAACGTTCGCAAGTAGGCGAACTGACTGAATAGTTGGAACATGTCGCTGGTTCAACGTGTAAAAGGCATTTACTTTTTTAATGACACATTGCTTTAAATCGTCATCTTGATGATCAGCACTCTGATTGAAGTAATCGCTACGATCAAAGCTCGCGATACCAAACTTTCCTAAACGAAAGAACCAGAGTTTTTTGGTTACCTCATCAATCTCGTCTAAATCGAGATACCACATAAACATACTGTACTTAAATGCATGCGAAATCGGCTCAAACCTGCGGTGCCGAATGTGGCCATGATATAGGCAACTCTTCAACTCACGCGTTGACATTAGAGATGAATCCCAAAGCGCTCAACGACACGCAAGGCGCTATTCACGCCGTCTTCATGGAAGCCATTCAACCAATATGCACCACAATAGTGAGTACGGTTCACATCGCTAATCTCGGAGTGTCTACCCTGCGCAGCCACCCCGTCTTGAGTAAAGACCGGATGTGCATAGTTATATCGTTCAATCACCTTAGACTCATCTATTTCGTCGCTACGATTAAGCGTAACGAGATAGGTTTGATCCGCATCAGTAAAGTTTTGAAGAATATTCATGTTGTACGTCACCATGGCGTGCTCAGAGCAACGCTGCGGAATATGGTAGTTCCACGCGGCCCATGCAAGCTTTCGCTTTGGCATCAAAGTGGTATCTGTGTGCAATACCACCTCATTATCTTGATACGGAATCGCACCTAAAATTTCTTCTTCTTGCGGAGTCGGCGCCTCAAGCATGCTAAGCGCTTGGTCGCTATGACATGCCAAGATCACTTGATCAAATTCTTCAGCACCGTCTTTTGAATGAATCACGACATTCGACGCATTTCGTTCGATTTTTTTCACCGGCGTGTTTAAACGAATGTTTTGTTCGAAAGGCTTGATAATCTCTTTCACGTACGCTGCCGAGCCTTCAGTAAGCACACGCCATGTAGGACGGTCATCCACGCTTAACATGCCATGGTTGTTAAAGAACTTCAGGAAAAACTCAACTGGAAAATTCATCATTACGTCTGTTGACGCAGACCAAATAGCTGCCCCCATTGGTATGATGTAAAAATCACGAAATTGACGAGAATACCCATTACGCTCAATGTATTCCCCTAAGGTCATACTGAGGTCTTCGCCTTTATCTAAGGCAGAGGTAGTTTGCTCATTAAACCGCAGAATATCTTTGACCATGCGCCAGAATTTAGGACGAAACAAGTTGCGGCGTTGAGCAAACAACGAATTGATATTCGTGCCGTTATATTCGAGACCACTGTTTGCACAATGAACACTAAAACTCATATCTGAGTTTTGCCATGCAACACCTAATTGCTCCATCAACTTAATAAAATTTGGATACGTCCAATCATTAAAAACGATAAAACCAGTGTTGACCGGGTAGCGCTTCCCATTATGTTCAATTTGTTTTGTATGCGTGTGCCCACCAAGATAATCATTTGCTTCAAAAAGCGTGACCTCATGATGCCTACTCAATAGATAGGCGCTTGTGAGCCCAGCAATGCCAGAGCCGACTACCGCAATTTTTTGTGACGACTGAACTTCGGTCATCATAAATTTGTCTTTCCTTTGTCTAAATCTGTTGAACTGGTTTCGTGACGAGACATCGATCCCAAGAGTTTAAATTTGGCCTTAGTAGGCAGCCACGCTAGAAGCTTGAGACTCCAAACAAAACGCTTTGGGAAAGACACGTCGAATACATGCCTGTCTAAACCCTTCACGATCTTGTCGGCTGCATCTTCACTCGACACCATCATAGGCATATCAAAGTCGTTCTGCTGGGTCAGCGGTGTATCAACAAAACCAGGGCTAACCAACTGAACATCAATACCCTCAAGCTGCCAATCTATGCGCAAGCATTCCGCAAAATAACGCAACGCACTTTTTGAAGCCCCATAAGCATGCGCACGAGGAAGCGCCTGATAAGTCACGCTGCTCGACACGAACACCATTGACGCATCGGCATCCGCAGCTTTAGCTTTTTGGAGAAACGGATAAGCCACCCGCGAGATTTCAATCGCAGCAAAGTAATTTGTGTCGAAAACGTGGCGCGCCAAATCAGTATCAAGCTGATCGCTGTCCATGTACTCACATGTCCCAGCGTTGACAATCACCATGGATAAGTTCGGAACGTTTTCCTGCAACCAAGATTGAGCGTTCGCAATTTGATCTGCCTGAGTTACATCTAAAACGAGAACGTCTGCAAGCACACCAAAAGTTTCGATTTCAGCCTTTACGCTTACTAACTTGTCCTCAGATCGCGCACTTAAAATAATTCTGCCGAAACCGCCATTGCGCGCATACTCGATCGCTACAGAACGTCCGATACCAGTGCTGGCACCGACGACCCAAAGCGTGGAATGTTGATTATTTCCGGTCATGCGCGATCTCCGCTAAACCAATCGTTGTTTCAGTTTCCTAATGAGAAATCCCAAGGCAGGAATATGCTCATATAGCATCTGCCCTGCGTCGAAAAAGTCTCGATGATCGCACACCTTTCCATCTTCAACTCTGAGAATAGAGGTCCCGTCCACAGCAACGCTTTGCCCCCGATTTAATCGAGGATGAGTGAAATACATTTTCCAACGCAAGTACGCGCGGTCTTTCTCAAGCGACTCGTCTAACCAATCAAAGCAAATACTTCCGACGTTCTCGTACACGTTTTCAAAATACGCGATCAAGTCAGCCATGCCCTCAATATGATGAAGCGGATCCCTAAACACTAAGTCATCAGTGTAGGTTTGGCTCAACAAAGACTCGCTTAGAGTGTCACGATTCAACACGTTAAACATTTCTTTGAATTGCGCGACTGCTGAAACCACTTGCGCGTTACTTGCTTTCACCAATCTCCCCCTTTTGTTGGCTGGACGCGTTTTTAGCGTGCTGTTTACCTTCAAGGAGGATACGCGAGGGAACAGGCTTTAGCTCACGTGTAATACCAATAAAACTCAGCAACTTGATTACATAATAAGAGATATCAATCTCCCACCAGTAAAAGCCTTGTCGAGCAGATACCGCAAACCGATGATGATTGTTGTGCCATCCCTCACCCAAAGTCAGCAGCGCGAGCCAACCGTTGTTTCTGCTTTGGTCTTTAGTATTGAAACGACGCTTGCCCCAGACGTGCCCCAGAGAATTAATCGTGAAAGTTGAGTGGAACAACAGAACCGTCGATACGCAGAAACCCCAGACAACAAGCTGTAATCCGTTCGTGCCGAGCTCTGGATGTGTTGCAGCCAATAATTCGCCTAAACCATACATGCCTAGCGCTGCTAGAATTGGCATCAAACTATCAAAACGATTTAAGAAGACGAGCTCTGGATATTTAGCCAAGTCAGGGACAACATCGTAATCGGTCTTGTACGCCTGATTACTTAAAAACCATCCAACATGACTCCACCAAAAGCTGTGATTAATTGGTGAATGTAAATCGTGATCTGTATCAGAGAATTTGTGGTGATTTCGATGATGAGCCGCCCACCATAAGGGTCCACGCTGCGCTGAACTCGAAGCAATCACAGCAAAGAAAAACTGCCAGAAGCGGTTCATTTTATACGCTCTGTGCGCGAAGTAACGGTGATATACTGCGGTAATCGCGTACATTCTCAACCAAAAAAAGCCCAAACAAATAGCGACCGCAATCGGACTCCAGCCGAGCCAAATCAAATTCAGACATGCGACATGTACAATGATAAAGGGCAAGCATCTCAACCAATTAATATCATTCGGTTGACCTTTTATTTGCTCCGCACTTGCTTCAGCATCAAACCAAAGCACGACGGACATCACCAATTTCCTCAAAGAAAATCGGCTTTCTCTTATTTGTGTTTTCACTTAAATATCCCAAACGCTTGACCCGAGCGAAATGCTCGGGCGATAAATCCGTGACACTAACTAAACGTCAAACAAGAACCATTGGATTTAAGATGTGAGGAGACTTTCGCTTTCATTATTGGACAACACACCTTCAATAGACGTGAGAATGGTTCTCAAAAGAGCATTTGCACTTAAAAATGCTGATTCAACACCATACTCGGATTCCACCGAAAAGTAATCCCCACAGGCAGACAGCTTAATCGAGGCATCATCAAAGAAATGCCCCATCAAGCGATTAGAGATATTAGGACGAGCATACAACCATCGATGAACATGCGCCTTTTCTAATGCATTGCGCAAAACAACTGAGTCCAGATCCACGACATCGGCCAAGGATTCTAGCAATACCGTTTCGACATCTGAGGCACTGACATTGAGATTCCGTGCCGCCCATGACTCAGAGCTGTGTAGCGTCATAACCAACAGGCTAGCATCAATATTCCGATCTGGCTTACGCGATTCAACCGACACCAGCCCTATGTCGTCACTTTGGATTGACCCAATTTTCTCTAGAGTCTTTACTGTCTGAGCATCAAGAACACGCTTGTCAAACGCAAAAACAGAGACCCACTGCGCGTGGTGACGCGATTGAGACATTGATGAATAAAGCCGGTGGTCGCGCCCCAATATCTCCGCCGCTTGAATCGGCGGCGTAGCCAAAATGAGATGGTCGGCCTCAAGTGTTTTGTTTTCAGAAGCTACGTCTAATTCGACAGTCCAAAGATTTTCGTTCCGACTTGCGCTGAGCACTCGCGCTCCGAACAAGGTTGACGCGCTGCCCAGCGCACCACGGGTAAGCAAAGAATTACGTCCGCGAACAATCGCCTTGCTAGATTCAATCACGACATCTTCCCTCGAAGAAAGATAGGCCTCAAAAGAGGAGTGGCTCACTTCAAAAAACTGACACCCTAAGTCGACGCCAAAAGCGATCTCGCCCGCCTTCAAACGTTTGGAGGAAACCCTTCCCCCAGATCCTCGCGCTTTATCAATAATCAATACTGACTTGCCTTCAGCCTGTAGTCGTCCTGCGATAAAAGCGCCTGCCATTCCAGCGCCAATAACCACAAAGTCCCAGCGTTGAGAAAAAGGGGATGTTTTTTGATCCATAGTTAATCCGAAATATGAGGATGTGCGTAAGAAAGTTAGTAACGATTGCAGTACGTACTTTCCGGAGTATTAGATCGTTTTTTTAATAGTAAAACTGCTCAAACCGAGAACTCCTAGTATGAACGCTTTACTGGACAAGAAAGCTAAGGTAAGTTTGGTGAAACCCCGCGGTACGTCTGCATCTTCATCAAATAAGGGCCGAGTTTTGGCACAGAAAGAACCGAATGAGTTGAACCAGTTTTTAATCAGGATTGGAGAGAGTAAAGATAGACAAGCTTTTGTAGATCTTTTTAAAGCAACATCTTCCAGATTAAAAGCCTTCGCGATGCAATGCGGAGCTTCAAGCGCTGACGCTGAAGAGCTTCTGCAAGAATGCATGATCATTGTGTGGCGTAAAGCGCACACTTTCAAGCCAGAGTCGGGCAGCGCGATCACTTGGTTGTACACGATCGTTCGAAACAAAAGAATTGATATGGCTCGCAAAAGTCGTCATGAAACTGTGCAGTCGGACGACCTCTGGGCCGAAGAAGGTTCAGAAGAACTAGAGACGCAGATTTCAGGAGAACTTGAAGGCAAGACAGCACGAGGAATGCTGAAGCACCTTCCAGAGGTCCAAAAGCAAGTGGTTTTCAAAGTGTACTTTGAAGGCAAATCACATAGCGAGATAGCGGCAGATCTTGATTTACCACTAGGTACAATCAAATCTCGTCTAAGACTCGCAATGAAGAAATTAGAAAACGTAGCAAAAGAGCAAATGTCATGGCTAATTATCATCCTAATGATGAACTTTTGATGTCCTTTGCAGCTGGGCAACTAGCTGATGCACTAGGACTCATGGTGGCATGTCATGTTGAATCATGTCCTAAATGTGCAGAAAAAGTTCGTAACTTTGAGTCGCTTGGTGGCGACATATTGAATCAATGTTCCGAAGAAGTCGTGTCTGATTCTCTATTAGACGAGACCTGGGCAAAAATCGAAATGTTTGAAAGAAATAAAGTTTCTCAAGAGAGTTTCGAAAAAGCAGCAAACGAAAAGCGCATAAACATACCGCGCCCGATGCGCAGGTTTATCAAAGAAGACTTTGATCAATTAGATTGGAGTGGCTTCAGCAAAAACATCAAAGAGGTAAACCTCAATATTGATGATGAGCGCTACACAACGAAGCTATACCGAATTAAAGCTGGTTCAAAGCTTCCAGAGCATACACACAAAGGAACGGAGTACACCTTAGTGATGCAAGGTTCGTTTTCCGATAAGAGTTGCAAGTACAATCAAGGTGATTTCATTCTCGCAGACGAAAATACTAAACACCAGCCACAAGCATCGGCTGACGCGGATTGTATTTGTTTAGCTGTAATGGACGCACCGCTGAAGATGACAGGGTTCTTCGGAAGAATGTTGAATCCGTTCCTGAGGTAGTTAGATCGCTAAAACTTAAAAGCCGGCATGAAGTCGGCTTTTTTATTCCCAAACAATACTATCTCTTACCAAAACCAAGAGCTGGCCAGATCATCTTTGCATCCCCAATACTGCTCGCTGTATTTTTTCGCTCTCGCTTCGACCTTACGGGCGACACCCATTAACCAAGGCTTGGATTTATAAGAACCTCTGCGATAACCGCCCTGCCCTTCGTGGTAATTCAAATATTGCGCATAAGCATCCCACTTCGACACCTTGTTCATTTTGTTAGTACGGTTCATATACCAACCGACAAAATCAATGGCATCTTCAAAATCATCACGTTCTGCAAACCAGCCACCAGCATCGTCTTGATACTCCCCCCAAACAGGCGTCTTTGCTTGAGAATATCCGTAGGCGTCACTCGCACGACCTATCGGGATGATCCAAAGAAAATATTCCATCGGAGGTTGTGCGTCATACTTGAATCGAGATTCTTGGTACATAATGGCCATCGGAATATGCACCGGCGCGCCCCAGCGCTCACGCGTTTCGATAGCGGCCTCGTACCAATCAGATTTCTCATAAAAAATATCACAGAGATTATCTGGATTTTTAGGTGGCGCTGTCGCACACCCCACAAGTTGAGTTAGCGCGAGGAGCGTGATGATTAAACGCATCAAGTAAATTGCTCTATTTTCTTGGCAATCAAAGCTAATGCCCTATCAGCTTCTGGAACCAACGGAGACAAAGTTTGAAAGACATGAAACATATCAGGGAAGACATCGTATGCTGTGTTTACTCGATCAGCACGTAAACGGCTGACTAAATCATCCACCTGCGCTTTGAATATCTCACTTCCTCCTGCCTGCACATACATTGGCGGAAAACCAATAAAGCTAGTCTCAGAAAAATCCGTTACGCGTTTATGGTCTTGGACATTATCACCAAAACTGTTGACCCAGCGATTTACAATCGACTCTGACAACATGTCTACCGACTCAAACTCCGTCGATAAATACTCAGGCTCAAAAGGGCGAACCCATGGCGACAACAGAACCGCACCATCTACTGCACCAACCCGACCTTGCTCTTTTAACTCACGAAGCGTGTTGAGCACCAGAGCGCCACCCGCAGAATCGCCCATGAGATATAACTGCTCCTGAGCATCTAGATCTTTGATAATTGATTCAACTACCCCCAAGCAATCTTCTTGTGCACACGGAAGCGGATGCTCAGGCGCTAATCGATAATCCACAGCAATAACTCGCATACCACACAAAATGGCAATTTTCGCGAGAGTATATTTATACCCTTCGGCACTACCAATCACATATCCGCCACCATGAAAATACACTACCGTTGGCAAGTCTTTTGGATCTAGTTTTTTTGGATAAACTTCTAAAACAGGTACACCAGCAATCTCTGCTCGATGCGCTGTCACTTTTGATAAAGCAGGCCCTTTCATTGCGAGCAGCTTTTGCGTTTCTCTCAACCAATCATGACTCTGCGATTCATATTTATTAAACAGCATTTGCACAAAACGACAGGTAAATTCTGCGCGCCAACTTCGAGCTGAAAGTGAATTAGGTCGAACGACCATCGACGAAAAAGCGGAGGAGCTCGCACCGAGCACGGCAAAAGAATTCTTTAACATAGGTCATACTTCTTATTTTTAAACTAGGCCATTTTCGCATCAAAACGCCTAGCCATGAACATGATTATTGTTATGCAGAACGTTTCCAGAATACTAACAATGCCAACTGAATACACAAGACCGGTATTGCAGAAAATAACAAAGTCGTCCAACCAAAGGCATAAACAATTGCTCCACTCGACAAAGACGCCATGGCCTGCAAACCAAACACGCTAAAGTCGTTAATACCCTGCACTTTATAAGCTTCATTGCCTTTATAGGCTTGCGGCAAAAGACTCGTGCCTGATACGAACAATAAGTTCCAGCCAACACCTAACAAAATCAAGCTGACATAAAAATGTACTAACTGAGGATCAGACCACGCAATAGCAATTGTGATGGCATAACATGCTAAACCCAGCCATAGCATTTTTAATTGACCAAATCGTTGTATGAGAAAGCCTGAAAAAAACGAGGGGATATACATCGACATAATATGTATTTGAATCACCCACTTCGTATCTTCGAGCGAGTGCCCCATTAGATTGTGCATTGTCACTGGCGTGGCGGTCATAACATAAGACATAACGGCATAAGCAATGGCCGCCGAGAGAACGGCCACCCAAAACACCGGCTGAGAAGAAATCTCAAAAATTGTCCTTTCTTCTGGTGAAGAGCGCTGTTGGGAATCAACCGGCTTAGGCGCCTTAAATACAAACAAAACAGGCAAACTCAATGCGAGTATGACAGCGAGCAAGACAAACGAGCCACTGTAATGTTGGTCAAATAACTCTCTACCAACCTGCCCGAGCTCTGGGCCAACAAATGCTGCAACAAGACCACCCAGCAGTACGAACGAAGCAGCTGGCGCATGTTGAGATTCATCAACACTTTCCATCGCCGCAAACCGATATTGCTGAATTGCCGCTAGGCCAACTCCTAACAACATCACGAAAAAACAAAATCCCCAAAACGAGGTCTGCTCGATGGCTTGCGCTGCACCAAGTGCTGCGCAAATCATCATAAGAATATTGACGCGAAAAACAGTCGAACGCCCATAACTTTGCATCAAGCGCGCAATAGGAATGACC
>NZ_LWGF01000635.1:0-989 GCF_001635355.1 Oleiphilus sp. HI0125 | reverse complement strand
TCCCTTAACACATCGCAGTTGTGCACAATCGGTTCGGTTTGTGACGGCACACATGAAAAGTGCTGAGACAGAACCCAATTGGGCATCATTGAGTGAAGGAGTATCAGGGCAATCGAAAAACGGAGAAACCTTAGTATTTTATATGGGGCTTCGTCGAATCGACTTAATTGCTCAGAGGCTTATTGAGCATGGGGTTTCTGCTTCGTTGCCTGTGGCAGTGATCGAAAACGCGACAACCTCTATGCAAAAGATCTGCATAGCCACGCTTTCTGATATCGCAGAGAAAGTTCGAGATCAAAAAATCTCTGGTCCTGCGATTACGATTGTTGGTGAAGTGGTGAACTTGCGTTATCCAGTGGAAAGAGAAGCTGTTGCTGTTGCGACCGCCTAACTTTGCTGCACTGTATTGGTGCGCGATTGTATGTGTACAAGTTTGACCGCACCAAAAATCAAGCACTTAGCGTGCATTTAATGCATGGTCTATTTTTTGCTGCCTGTTATGCACGTGAGCGAGCATCAAGACTCGTAGCGAGTAAGTTGTCCGTGACAAGAGTCCCAAGGTATGTCCTCAGAATTAAGTATTCTACTTATTGACGAAGACTTAGATCGTGCTAGTGAGGTGGTATCCGCCTTAGAAAAATCGCGATATAAAATTCGTCATATGGCGCAGCCAAACGCTACCTTACTGAAGGAAGTAGATGCCTGGCAGCCAGATATCATTGTGATTGATATCGAATCTCCTACTAGGGATATGCTTGAAAGTCTAAATATGATTTCAGCATATAACCCCAAGCCTGTTGTGATGTTTTCTGATGCAGAAGACGAAGATCTAATCAATGAATCCGTGAAATCTGGCGTAAGTGCGTACGTGGTGGGGGATACCGATACTAGTCGGTTAAGACCTATTCTTGATGCGGCCGTGGCCCGATTTAATGAATATCAAAGTCTCAAAGAAGAGCTGACTCAAACCAAGAATGAGTTAGAGGCGC
>NZ_LWGF01000634.1:0-2060 GCF_001635355.1 Oleiphilus sp. HI0125 | reverse complement strand
CCGTAACGTTTGCCAGCAACCTCCAGAACACCCGTATCTATTTGATTCATTGTCACTGATTAACCCCCACCAATTGCTTGCACCACTTCAACGATGTCACCCGTACTTAACGTCGTGTGTTCATGTTCAGTTTTAGGCACAATTTCTTTATTCAACTCTATGGCGTAACGTTTTCCAACTAACGACATGGCTTTCGCGATATCTTGAAGTGTTGCGTTATCATCACATTGGAAAGCTTCACCATTCAGCATAATTTCCATTAAAGAATCACTCTCCGAGTTTCTTAGTCTTCATCCGATACATTGCATAAGCCGCAACAAGCCAAGCAGCTATCAACAAAACGCCACCAACTGGCGTTACCATGCCCCAAGATCTTACTCCCGAAACAGCCAATACATATAAACTTCCGCTAAATAGACATACACCAGCGATCATTAATGCCGATGCTCTTTGCAGCGCTTTCCCAGCAAGCGAGTCAGACGTCTGCGTCAACAAAAGCGCCAACACCATAAGCCCAAGCGAATGATTAAACTGATACTCAACACCAGTTTGAAACACTTCTAACATGCGTTCACTTAATCTGGGCTTTAAAGCATGTGCGGCAAACGCACCTAAAGCTACAGACAAACCTGCTGACAGAAAGCTAATCGCTAGCAAAGTTGATGAAAGACGATTCATGTTTCGTTGTAATTCTTATCCGTATTTGGCTTACTTCAAGCCTCGACACTGACACGCTCAAACGTATCGATATTTAATGCAGTTAGACTGCCACCCCAGACACAGCCTGTATCAATCGCTTGAAACTGTCGGCTTCCAGTATGCCCCTCTAGCGCAGCCCAATGACCAAAAATTGTTACCCACTTATGCGTAACTGGGTATGCAAACCAAGGTTTAAAATCATGAGGTGTTTTATCGACACCTTCTTTTACTGAAAAATCTAAACGACCATTTTGATCAACAAAGCGCATGCGCGTTAAGTAGTTTGTAATCACCCTCAGTCGGGTTTGCCCTGCAAGAGTTCTATCCCAAACATCAGGGTCGTTGCCATACATTTCACTGAAGTAAGAGCTCAAGGCTTTCTTATCATTGCCAGCTAATATTTCATGCACTTCTTGGGCGTATTTTCTTGCTTTTTTTACTTTCCAAATATGCGGCAAGCCAGCATGACTCATGAAAAGCTTTTTATCGTCGTCTACTTGTACAAGGGGCTGTTTGCGCAACCATTCCATTAAATCGTCACAGTCATTAGCCTCAAATATCTCGCGCAAAGTATCTTTTCGCTTTAGTAAGTGCTCACTATAGTAACAAGCTAAAAGATGTAAGTCATGGTTCCCTAAAACAATTCTCGCTTCGAGGTCTCTCGCCAATCGCAAACAGGATAGGGAGTCAGGCCCTCTATTGACGAGATCCCCGGCCAGCCATAACTCATCGCGCGAAGGACTATACGCAAGCTTATCTAATAAAGCCTGAAACTGAATGTAGCAGCCTTGTAGATCCCCCATTGCATATCTAGTCATTACTCATAACTCAATGGGTCAATCGCATTATTAAGTTCAAAAGCTTCCAAACGTTCTTGGCATGCGCCACATTTTCCACACGCTTTCTCTTTGCCTTTGTAGCAAGTCCAAGTCTTGCCATAGTCCAAATCATATTTGAGGCCTTGCGCTAAAATCTCTCCTTTAGACGAGTTAAGAAACGGCGCAACAATCTCGACTGGCTCATAATTAGCAATACGCGCCACATCTGCCATTTTTTGGACAAACTCAGGACGACAATCAGGATAAATCGCATGATCACCACTATGCGCACCGTAGTAAACAAAACCGGCACCGATTGATACTGCATAACCGACAGCGAGAGAAATCATGATCATGTTCCGATTCGGCACCATGGTAGATTTCATACTCTCTTCTTCATAATGCCCGTCAGGAATTTCAATATCATCTGTGAGTGAAGATCCGAGTAATAATTGATGGATAGCCGTGATGTCGACGATTTTGTGAGGGATAGCTAACTAATCACACACCTTTTGCGCGTAATGCAGCTCTTTTGAATGTTTT
>NZ_LWGF01000633.1:0-1020 GCF_001635355.1 Oleiphilus sp. HI0125 | reverse complement strand
AGAAAAATCCTGCGTACTTTCAAGCACCAAATGCACAACAACATCATGGCGGTGAGACTTGGCAACGAACATTGCATTCATTAAAGTATGAGCGAGAATTTCTGTGTGGGCATCTTTTCCAACGCCCGCCAAAAATTTCTTAGCATCGGTAGGAGCTGCACGAGCACGAAGAATAAAGGTTTTCATCAAAGCGTCTCTAGAATTATGATTCCAGATTGTAGCGTGACTCTAGATTATCCTGAAATAGCTAGTTGGCTATCATGTTCTGTGTCCTGATAAAAAACACAACGAAAGCAGGGTCAGAACCTTATCAAAATAGCCAGACCTACTATTATTGCACCTAATCTACACTGGTCTTTTAAAACATTTTCGCTGTGCGAAACGACGTTATTCAATACTTTGCGGACGATTTCCATCAGATAATTGAGGTGCTAGAGCTTCAAAACAATACTTATGCGCTAAGCGAGCAGTACAACATTGAATACATTGCGATACTTATATGGATTGATACTCTTGGGTGTGAGCACAAATCAAACGAGTACTTACAAATGAGAGAATACGAGGCGATGTATCAGTGGTACCAAGATTCCCTCAAAAAGCCATCAAAAATCAGACTTAAACAAGTCTCAGCATTGATTAGAAAAGAGTCATTGCGGCTATAAATGATATGTTATATCGTGAACATTCTTACGACTTAAGTAGTTCTAATGAGCCAAATAAATAAGATCATCAATAGCGCCGAGCAACAGTGTAAAGCTAAAGGCGTTCGCTTAACCGATAAGCGAAAACAAGTCCTCTCTGCGTTGATTCAATCAAAAAAAGCACTCTCTGCTTACGAGCTTGTTGATTACCTCAAAGATGAATTTAAAGCCCCTCTGCCCGCGATGTCAGTGTATCGTATTCTTGATTTCCTTCAGACAGAGCAACTTGTTCATAAGCTCGACATTGCCAATAAGTATGTTGCCTGCGCGCATATTACCTGTGGGCATGATCATGGTACCCCGCAGTTTTTGATTTGTA
>NZ_LWGF01000632.1:0-502 GCF_001635355.1 Oleiphilus sp. HI0125 | reverse complement strand
CAAGCAAATACTTAAAAATAATGGAGAACGAAATGAACACACATTCAATAAAGAAAACCGCATTCGCCGCTGTACTTGCAACTGCTATGAGCCAGGCCGCTTTCGCACAATCATCAGCTTCAAGTGATGCACCACTTAATGAGGATTCAAATTCAGGAACCTACTGGGGTGTCGGTATTGGTACAGCACTAGGTGCCATCATTGGTGGCCCTGTTGGCGCAGCAGCCGGTGCAGCATTAGGTGGCAGCTTTGGGTATGGCCATGACCAAGGTGAGGCTTTAGAGGTGAGTGAGAATCAGCTCGATGCGCAGACCATGACACTCGCTAAGCTTGAATCTAAGTATGTGCAATCACAGCGCACCATCAGTAAGTTAAAAGTAAAGAACGCCAACATCACACGTGAAAACGCACTGCAGGCATCAGAGCTTGCCGACCTTCGCGCCCAAGAGATCACGGAGCGAGAGCAAGCGGAGATTCTATCGAATATCGCGAAGCATTATTC
>NZ_LWGF01000631.1:0-2019 GCF_001635355.1 Oleiphilus sp. HI0125 | reverse complement strand
TGGTAAGAAGTGAATAATGGCCATCGTTAAGACGACAAGACCAAGCATGTTGTAGAGCGCAGAGCCTTCCATCCACGCGATGTCGATAATGCTTCCTTCTAATGCTGTACCGGATAGCCAGCCCTGTTCAGCGCCTTGTTGGCCAAATTGGCCCAGCTGAGCAAGGAAAATAACGATCGCTAAACCATTTACAAAGCCCAGCATAACTGGGTGTGGCACCATGCGAATAAACTTACCGAGCTTGAAAATACCTGCCGCAATTTGGAGTATGCCCATGAGTACAACTGTGGCGAAGAGATATTCGACACCATGCGCAGCGACAAGTGAAACCATCACGACGGCTAAAGCACCTGTTGCACCAGAGATCATGCCTGGGCGTCCGCCGATCACTGATGTGATTAAGCCAACCATAAATGCAGCATAGAGACCTACAAGAGGTTCAACGCCTGCAACGAATGCGAATGCAACTGCTTCAGGTACGAGTGCTAGGGCTACGGTAAGACCTGAAAGTAGGTCGTTTTTTACGCTAAGTTGGCGATTAGCCGATAGTTCAAACATGCGGGTCTCATTAATACTTGTATGGAGGGCGAGAGGGCGCGGATTATAGAGTTAGCCTGAGTCGATTACAAATCGACCTGTCTTACATCGCTGATTAACATTCGAAATACTGGGGTCAGAGTAAAAGTACTCTGACCCCAATGTTAAGTCTTTATCTATGTTTACGCGGCGGCAAACCAGTATGCTGTGTGTGGAAGCGGCCTTTGCGCATTTTAGAAGTCGCACTAGTTTTCTTTAGCTTCGCATTTCGGGTTTCGCTTTTGGGCTGCGTCGGTGGCACAAGATGCTTTTTACCGTAACCTATTAGATGGGCTTTGCCCATGTTCTTGAGCGCTTCTCGCAATAGTGGCCAGTTGTTTGGATCGTGATAGCGCAAGAATGCTTTATGTAAACGTCGCTGTATCGCACCTTTGGGTACAGGCATGGTATCGCTTTTATAATCAATACGATGCAAAGGGTCTTTCTTCGTGTGATACATCGCCGTGGCGTTTGCCATCGGAGACGGGTAGAAGTTTTGAACTTGGTCTGCGCGGAAACCGTTTGCTTTCAGCCATAACGCAAGATTCATCATGTCCTCATCACGTGTCCCAGGATGAGCCGCAATAAAGTACGGGATTAAGAACTGTTCTTTACCTGCTTCTTTAGAAAACTTATCGAACATCTCTTTAAATCGATGATAAGTGCCCATACCAGGTTTCATCATTTTAGAGAGAGGACCATCTTCTGTATGCTCTGGCGCGATTTTTAAATAACCGCCAACATGGTGTGTTACTAACTCTTTTACGTATTCAGGATCTTCAACGGCTAGATCGTAACGCAGACCTGAGGCGACAAAGATACGTTTTACACCAGGTACCGCTCGCGCGCGTCGATAGAGATTGGTCGTTGCCGACTGATCCGTTTTGAGATTTTTACAGATACCAGGATAGAC
Source organism: Oleiphilus sp. HI0125 (assembly GCF_001635355.1). Classification (NCBI taxonomy): domain Bacteria; kingdom Pseudomonadati; phylum Pseudomonadota; class Gammaproteobacteria; order Oceanospirillales; family Oleiphilaceae; genus Oleiphilus; species Oleiphilus sp. HI0125. Next base: position 530 of record NZ_LWGF01000631.1, on the reverse strand, counting down.
ACATGATAGTCGGTGGCACTTGGCATGGATTTCATCCGACTTACAGTTCAGGTGGTACATATTGGCAGTTGGTCCACCCAAATCTGAAATGATGCCTGTAAACCCAGGGGTTTTGTCCCGAATGTTTTCGATCTCGCGAATTACGGAATCTTCTGAACGGCTTTGAATGACTCGGCCTTCGTGTTCTGTGATGGAACAAAACGAGCAGCCACCAAAGCAACCGCGCATAATGTTCACTGAGAAGCGAATCATTTCATAAGCTGGGATACGTGCATCGCCATAGCTCGGGTGAGGAACGCGCTGGAAGTTCTGTTCAAACACCATGTCCAATTCTTCTGTCTCTAGAGGAATTGGTGGTGGATTCACCCAAACATAGCGTTCGCCATGTTTTTGAACCAAGGTATGTGCGTTTGCTGGGTTCGTCTCAATGTGGATGACCCGCGCGGCGTGAGCATATAGAACTGGGTCTCTACTAACTTTTTCATATGACGGAAGCAAGATATATTCTTTGTCCTTTCCTGCAATCGGCC
>NZ_LWGF01000630.1:0-1232 GCF_001635355.1 Oleiphilus sp. HI0125 | reverse complement strand
GCAAGAGAATGTGACGGCACTTCGAGAAGTCGGAAAGCTTCTCGCATTTTTAAAAGAGCCTGATCCACCAAAAGGTTTAAAAGATGCTTGGCAGAAACTTCCTATCTTCAAGCAAGTTTTGAATATGGGGCCAAAGGTGCTCCGTAACGCACCTTGCCAAGAAGTCGTGATCGAGAAGGATCAAGTCGATCTCAGTAAAATCCCAGTTCAAACCTGTTGGCCGGGGGATGCAGGCCCCTTGATTACATGGCCGCTTGTGGTAACGAAAGGTCCTGATCCTGAGAGAGAACGCCAGAATTTAGGTATCTACCGTCAGCAAGTCATTGGTAAGAATCGCCTGATCATGCGCTGGCTATCGCATCGTGGTGGCGCGCTTGATTTACGTGAGTGGCAAGAGAAATATCCCGATAAACCGTTCCCAGTGGCGGTCGCTTTGGGTGCAGACCCTGCGACGATTTTAGGTGCTGTAACGCCGGTGCCAGACTCGTTGTCTGAATATGCGTTTGCAGGCTTACTGCGTGGCGGTAAAACAGAAACTGTAAAGACAAAGCATTCTGAGCTGACTGTGCCCGCGAGTGCTGAGTTTGTTTTAGAGGGCTTTATTTACCCCAACGACACGGCTCCAGAAGGTCCATTTGGTGACCACACAGGTTATTACAATGAAGTAGATGAGTTCCCAGTATTTACCGTGGAGCGTATTACGCATCGTAAAGATCCGATTTACCACAGTACTTACACGGGACGTCCACCTGATGAACCAGCTGTACTTGGGCTTGCATTGAATGAAGTCTTTATACCGATATTGCAAAAGCAGTTTCCTGAGATCGTTGATTTCTATTTGCCGCCAGAAGGCTGCTCGTATCGATTAGCCGTAGTGACGATGAAGAAACAATATCCCGGGCACGCGAAGCGGGTCATGATGGGAGTTTGGTCTTTCTTGCGTCAATTTATGTATACCAAGTTTGTCATTGTGACTGATGACGATGTAGATGCGCGTAATTGGGAAGATGTTATCTGGGCAATTACGACTAGAATGGATCCAGCACGCGATACTACTTTGGTCGAGAACACGCCAATAGATTACCTCGACTTCGCTTCGCCGATTTCTGGTTTGGGGTCGAAGATGGGTATGGATGCCACCAATAAATGGCCAGGTGAAACTGATCGTGAGTGGGGACGTTCAATTGAAATGGATGCGGATGTAAAAGCGCGTGTGGACTCAATGTGGGATG
>NZ_LWGF01000629.1:0-1559 GCF_001635355.1 Oleiphilus sp. HI0125 | reverse complement strand
AGGGCTTAGTATCTTTAAGGATTGATAGAGTTCTTTTGTTGTTGTGTCAGCTTGTTGAGTGTTCGTTGAGCTAGGAGGTAGTTTAAGTGCGGGTACTGTAGCGACATCTTGCACTTCTATTGTTTCAGAGCGTTCGCTTGGTTCGTCTGAGAAAGAGATGCTGCCATCAGGGTTAATGGTTTTGTAGACCTTGGTAGCGCCACTTAGGCCAATTGTTAAAGCCAAAAGGAAGAGGGAAGAAATGATTGATTTTGTCATGGCTTCGGGCAGCTCCGTTGCGTATTAGGCTGCTTCTAGTATGAACCTCAGATATAAAAAAGCCCAGCATTTGCTGGGCTTTTCTTTAAAACAAAGTCTTAAACTGAGTAGTACATGTCGAACTCAACTGGGTGAGTTGTCATGTTCAATGTCTCAACTTCTTCACGCTTAAGTTCAAGGTAGCCTTGAATCATATCTTCAGTGAACACGCCGCCTTTTGTAAGGAATTCGTGATCAGCTTCAAGAGCGTCAAGTGCAACGTCAAACGTTTCAGCAACAGTTGGGATCTCAGCCGCTTCTTCAGCTGGAAGATCGTACAAGTCTTTATCTGCTGGATCGCCAGGGTGGATCTTGTTCTGGATACCGTCAAGACCAGCCATCATCAATGCAGAGAACGCCAAGTATGGGTTTGCAGATGGGTCAGGGAAACGAGCTTCCATACGACGCGCTTTTGGCGAGTTAACGAATGGAATACGGATAGAAGCTGAACGGTTACGTGCAGAGTATGCAAGCATAACTGGAGCTTCGAAACCTGGAACCAAACGCTTATAAGAGTTTGTAGAAGCGTTAGTGAATGCGTTGATCGCGCGAGCATGCTTGATGATACCGCCGATGTAGTACAAACACTCGTCTGAAAGACCTGCGTAGCCGTCACCAGCGAAGATGTTGTTGCCATCTTTTGCTAGAGACATGTGTACGTGCATACCAGAACCGTTGTCACCTACAAGAGGCTTAGGCATGAATGTCGCAGTCTTGCCGTAAGCGTGTGCAACGTTGTGTACACAGTACTTAAGAATTTGAACTTCGTCGGCTTTGTTTACAAGTGTGTTCGCACCAACGCCGATTTCACACTGACCAGCAGTACCTACTTCGTGGTGGTGTACTTCGATCACTAGTCCCATTGCTTCCATTGCAGCACACATTGCGCCACGAAGATCGTGCAAAGAGTCAACTGGTGGTACTGGGAAGTAACCGCCTTTAACGCCAGGACGGTGACCAGTGTTGCCGCCTTCGATGCTTGCGTCGCTAGACCATGCAGCTTCTTCAGAGTTGATTTGGTACATCGCACCGCTGATGTCAGCTTTCCACTTAACATCGTCAAATACGAAGAACTCTGGCTCTGGACCAAACAATGCGCTGTCTGCGATGCCAGTAGACTTCAAGTATTCTTCTGCGCGCTTAGCAACAGAGCGTGGGTCACGCTCGTAGCCTTGCATAGTTGCAGGCTCAACGATGTCACAACGCAAGATAAGAGTGGTTTCTTCAGTGAAAGGATCAAGAACTGAAGTAGAGTCGTCAGG
>NZ_LWGF01000628.1:0-5889 GCF_001635355.1 Oleiphilus sp. HI0125 | reverse complement strand
GCCCCATTGGTCTTGGCGTTTATTTACTTTCGGAGACAAGAACTGGCTGAGTAGATACCCATGCGCACTATGTATTTGAATCCCTTTAAAACCGGCTTCTTTGCAGAGTTCAGCTGAACGAGCGAAGCGTTGAATGACGTCTTGAATGTCCGCTTCAGTCATCGGCTTTGGCTTGCCAAAATTACCAAGCATTTCTAGGTGGACATCAGAAGGCGATAAAGGCGTACTGTTGACTAGTTTGGGGCACTGTCGACCCGGGTGATTCAACTGTACCCAGCAATGATTGCCATCTTCTTGGCTTGCTTTTGCCCAAGATTTGAAACGATCTAAATCTTTATCGTCTTCTAGTACAACATTTCCCGCACGTTCAAGATACCGGCGATCGACTTGGACATTACCCGTAATGTGGAGGCCTGCGCCACCGTGTGACCAACGGCGATACAAGGTTTCAAGTTCTTTTCCTGGCAAGTCACCTTTCTCGGCTAAGCCTTCGGTCATTGCGCTTTTGGCAATTCTATTAGGCAGAATGGCTCCGCAAGGGAGAGTTAATGATTCACCGATTAATGACGTGTTCGCAGACATAAAAGACAGTACCGTTTTATTGTTGTATGACAAAAGACAATTACGCGACAGAGTGTCAACTTGATCTTATTTAAGGCGATCTCGCTTGGTTCTGATGCGCTTGTGGAGTATTTAAACGTTGATCGGCATGTGTTGTACATGTTGTCTCGCGAATAAGATTTAACTTTATCGGTACGCATTTGTGATTAATGCGTGGCAGACATGAGAGCGATGAGAGCCATGAGTTGTGCTAGAAAGAAGATTGCCTGAACCGTTTGGAATGCGGTTCAAGCAATTGTCTTGAGTATATTTATTTAGTGGCCTGCTGTTGCAGTCTGTTCTGTCTGTAGTTTAAAGATTTGATATGGACCATTTTGCTGGATGTAGCTGTCAGGTTTGGCCATAACGAACTGCAATGCACTGGCTGTCATGTATAAGTCTCCATTAGGGCCAAAGCTAAAGCCGTCAGGCCAACGAAGCATTTTGGCTTTATATAGTGTTTGTAATTGGCCTTGCGGATTCATCACGACGATCGCCGAATGTTCTATATCGGAAATATAAATATTTCCCGCATTATCTGTTGTAAGGCCGTCACTCATGGTTTTGGCAGCAAAGCGTTCGATACGAGCGTAGAGTTCGTCTCTTGGTAAGGACTCGTCAATGAGCGCACTTACTGGAACACGGTACATAGCTTCATCACTAACTGGCGCAAAATAAAGCCACTTTGCTTCACGATCTAGCGCAATTGAATCGACACCGGGACGCACAGCAAACACGCCAAACATCAACATCTTCTCACCTTCCACGACCGGAATATATTTGTCGGCGTCAACGGATTCATGGTCTTCAATAACGCGGCGAGCGGTTTGAGTTTGGGTGTCGTACACAATGACAGCGGGGTCTAAGCCAAAAATACTCGCGTCAGCGATTAAGATATATCGCCCATTAGGTTCTACTTGGAAATCGTTCATGTGCGAGCCTAAACCTGCGATGTCGCTCGAAAATTCATAGTAATGAACGAGCTCACGAGAATAGATATCGATAGCCGCGATTTTCGCAGTTCCTGTTCCATGATTTGCATAGTCGAGTAGCCATAATCGATTTTGTTGATCGATTCGCATCGAGAGTACTGTTTCGAGATTTAAAGCGGATGCTTTTTCGCCTTCTAAGCGAAGAGGCTTAACCTCGCCATCAACAATTTCCGCTAAGTTATACGCTGGGCGCCCTTCTGGATGATAGGTAAAGAAAACCTGACCTTCTGAGCTGACCGCAATATTTCCAGGTGGATAGGGGAGATCTACAACGAGTTCAAGCGCATCCGCAGTTAAGGTCGGTTCGGTTGTTCGGTCGGGAAATTCATCACCGCCGCCATATATCGCATCAAGTACAGAGGCACTTAAACCGATAAACACAACGACAGAAAATAGAAAAATAACAAATGCTCGCAACATGGTATGACTTCTTTTTTATAAGTGAGTTGGATCGCTCGCGCCGCAAGTAAGTCGAAACGCCGCACAAGTGTAACGACACCTGTTAATAAATTCATCTGTGAATTTACCGCTCTCTGCCTTGAAAATTTTTTAAGCGACCTCACATTGCTAAGCACATGAAAGTTGGCGAGCGTATATCGCTATCGCTTGGATGATACAAACAAAATAGTTAGAGAGATCGTTTTATGTCTGCAACTGAGAACCTTGGTGCTAACGCTGAAACCTTAGGCTTCCAAACTGAAGTAAAACAATTACTTCATTTAATGATTCACTCCTTATATAGCAATAAAGAAATCTTCTTGCGTGAGCTGATTTCTAACGCGTCAGATGCAGAGGATAAGTTACGTTTTGAAGCGCTTTCAAATGATGCTTTATACGAAAATGATGGCGACCTGAAGATTCGTCTCGATTTCGATAAAGATGCGAACACAGTGACCATTACCGATAACGGTATTGGTATGACGCGTGAAGACGTCATTAATCATTTGGGCACTATCGCTAAGTCTGGTACAGCTGAATTTATGTCGAAGCTGACTGGTGATAGCAAACAAGATTCTCAGCTAATCGGTCAATTTGGTGTTGGTTTTTATTCTGCCTTCATCGTTGCGAATAAGGTTGAAGTCTTTACCCGTCGCGCAGGCACAGATGCTGCGCAGGGCGTGCACTGGAGTTCTGAAGGTGAGGGTGAGTTCACGATTGAAACAGTTGAGCGCACGGCACGTGGAACCTCTATTGTTCTGCATTTGAAAGAAGAAGAGTCTGAGTTTGCTGATGGCTGGCGCTTACGCAGTCTTGTTAAGAAGTACTCGGATCATATTTCTTTCCCGGTCATTATGAAGTCTGAGCCAATGCCAGCGGCAGAAGGCGAAGAGCAGAAAGAACCTGAAGACGAGGCAATTAACGAAGCGACGGCACTATGGACATTGTCAAAATCAGAAATCTCTGAAGATGATTACAAGTCTTTCTATAAGCATATCTCGCATGACTTCCAGGATCCGCTAACATGGGCCCATAACCGTGTTGAAGGTAAGCTCGATTACACAAGCTTGCTTTATATTCCTGCAAAAGCACCGTTTGATTTGTACAACCGTGAAGTTCCTCGTGGCTTAAAGCTATACGTACAGCGCGTTTTTATTATGGATGAAGCAGAGCAGTTCCTGCCTCTCTACCTTCGTTTTGTAAAAGGTATTGTTGATACGCGTGATTTAAGTTTGAACGTTTCTCGTGAAATTCTTCAAAGCGATAAGACTGTTGATAGCTTGCGTACAGCACTGACTAAGCGTGTGCTTGATACTCTGACCAAAATGGCCAAGAACGATGCTGAGAAATATCAATCATTCTGGGATGAGTTTGGCCAGGTAATTAAAGAAGGTATTGGCGAAGATCTTTCTAATAAAGAAAAACTTGCTAAGTTACTTCGCTTCGCGACGACAAACGGCGACAGCGCTCAGAACGTATCGCTTGATGATTACGTGTCTCGCATGCAAGAGAGCCAAGACAAGATTTACTATATCTCGGCAGAAAGTCATGCGGCAGGTATTTCTAGCCCACATATGGAAATCTTCCGTAAGAAGGGTATTGAGGTTCTAGTGCTAAGCGATCGCATTGATGGCTGGATGATCTCTTACCTGTCTGATTTTGAAGGTAAGCATCTTCAAGACATCACTAAGGGCGAGCTTGACCTCGGTGAGATCGAAGCAGAAGAAGACAAGAAGCAACAGGAAGAAGCGAATAAGACATACGAAGCATTGGTTAAACAGATCAAAGAGCTACTTGAAGATAAAGTAGATGAAGTTCGTATGACGAATCGTTTGACTGACAGCCCAGCATGTTTGGTTGCTGGTGCGCATGATATGGATGCGCAGATGAAAAAGATCATGGAAGCTGCAGGACAACCTGTACCTGAAAGCAAGCCAAGTTTTGAATTGAACCCAGAGCATCCTCTTGTAGCTCAGTTGAATAATGAACAAGACGATGAACGATTTAATGATCTGACGCTTGTTTTATTTGACCAAGCAGCATTGGCGATGGGCGATCAATTGAAAGAGCCCGGCGCATTTGTAAATCGATTGAACAAATTGCTATTGGATTTGTCTAAGTAATCACTGAAGCAAATCAGTAGCGATCAATGTCCCTCAGGGAGCCAAAAAACGGTATGCTTAGTTCGGAAGCTTACCGTTACCCCGGCTCCCTTTTTTTATTCTTCAAATTTTTCTTTTTAAGGAATGCATCATGATTGATCACGTTAGTGCAGTCATTATTGTCAAAAACGCTGAAGATACCCTGCGCGCGACATTAGATTCATTACGCGCTTTTTCAGAAGTTGTGCTGTACGACAATGGCTCAAGTGATGCGACCTTAAATATTGCGGCTGAATATCAAAATGTGCAGGTATTTGAAGGGCAGTTTCAAGGCTTTGGAAAGACCAAGCAAGCTGCTGTCGCTTGTGCGACGAATGATTGGGTGTTATCGCTTGATGCCGATGAAATGATCACGCCAGAGCTGGGAGCGTACTTAGAAGACTGGCTTCCTAATCAAGATCCGACGATGGCGATTAAAGTGTTACGTAAAAACTTTTTAATGGGTAAGTATGTTAAGTATGCAGGCTGGGGCGGCGACTGGTTAGTGCGTTTGTTTAATCGCGAAGCGCATAATTTTAACGACAATGACGTACATGAAAGTGTGGCAATTCATGAGGGTAGCTACGTTAAAAAAATCCCTTACCCGATTGAGCATAACGCAGTTCAGCATCTCGGGCAGTTTTTAGTGAAGGTTGATCGATATACAGAAATTAATCGACAAAGTGGGAAAAGCTACCCGCCTTCTATTATTTTCTTAAAAGCTATGTGGCGATTTTTCGAGAGCTTTGTCGTAAAAGGTGGGTTTCTCGCAGGGTGGCGTGGTTTAGCTATTTCGTGGTCGAATGCGAATGGCGTGTTTTATAAGTATATGAAGTCTTACGCTGACAAACATTCTTCGTAGCAATCTTGGGGTACTCTTTTTGAGTCGGAATTGATTGGGTTGTACTGGCTCTTATATCAGGCTGGCTAATACGCCTTGCACCCAAAGCATGTAAAGTGCCGTGCCGCTAAAAATACTGATTAAGGCATTTTTAAATAGCAAGTGGGCAACGATTACAAGGCTCAAACTAATGATCTCAGGTAGTCCGTGATTGCCAGACAACCATTCGACATCTTTTAGACAATACATCACGAGAAGAGCCATCACTGCGGGTGGAAGATAGCGCCCTAGAAATAGGACGACAGGATGCTGCTGGTTGTGAAAAAGAACAAATGGAAGTGCTCTGGTTGCAAAGGTAGCAGCGGCCATCGTTGCGATAAATCCAATTAAGTACATTATGTCCATGGCTTCAGCCTATATTTCATTAGCAGTAAAGCCAAACTTAAACTAAGTGATACGAGCAGCATGTTTTGCGGTGTTGCTAGCCAAAGTGCTAGTGCGCCACTAACAAGAGCGATTGCAAAAGGTGCGAATGATTTCACTGATTTATACTGTTCGATCACCAGTACCATAAACAAGGCTGTTAAGGTGAATTCAAGGCCTTGTGTGTTGAAGCTAAGTTGCTCGCCAATAAGAACGCCGAGTGTACAGCCTATCACCCAATAGCTTTGATTAAGCGCCGTGATAATTAATTGCAGATCACTGATACTTTGCTGTGTAACGTCTTTATCGCCTTTCATTGAGGTTAACAGGGAATAGGTCTCGTCTGTCAGGCCAAAAATTAAATACCATCGCCGCCAACCTTTTACTTTGAATTCCTGTAGCAGAGATAGCCCATAAAAAACATGTCGAGAGTTCAGAAGCAGTGTTGTAACAG
>NZ_LWGF01000627.1:0-5144 GCF_001635355.1 Oleiphilus sp. HI0125 | reverse complement strand
CGCTCAGGCTCTCTAAGAAAGTCGTTACAAAATGCTGACGCGTTTGCTCACCATCACTCACGATATCTATTCCTGCATTTTCTTGCTCCTGCAAGGTAACGCGAAGTGCATCTTGTTTACCGGAGACTAAGTCCTCTCCCTCCAACTTCCATGGTGACCAGAGTTTTTCAGGTTCCGCTAACCATGAAGGCTTGGGTAAGCTACCAGCCGTCGAAGTAGGTAATAATTTTTTCATCATGAATTTCCGTCTTTTTAGGCCAATCACGAGGCTAGGTTTTGTAAAACATCGTTTGATGGGGAAAAGTTTGCCGACCATTTTTCTAGAACATTCTGGTAGGGCTTTATAAAATTCTCCTCAGCAAACTTCCCTTGCTTGATGGCTAACTGACTACGTTCCTGTCTGTCATAAACAATTTGCGTTAAGGAATGATCTGAATGCTTCAATTTTGGCTGATAGTGATTACCCGCCACCGCGTTAGCGTTGTAGATTTCAGGCCGATAGATTTTCTGGAAGGTCTCCATCGTACTGATGGTACTGATCAACTCTAGATTGGTGTAATCGCTAAGCAAATCGCCAAAGAAGTAGAACGCAAGCGGCGCGACACTGTTTGGTGGCATAAAATAACGCACTTCAAAGCCCATCTTTTTGAAGTATTGTTCAGTCAAAGAAGATTCGTTTGGTAAGTATTCAATGCCTAAGACAGGATGACCGTTTTCTGTACGTTGATAAATTTTATTATCAGACACACTCAGACAGATAACAGGCAGCTTGTTAAAGTTCTTTTTGTAAGTATCAGAGCAGATAAAATCTTTGAATAGATTGCCATGTAGATCGCCAAAGTTATCAGGAATACTAAAATGATCCTGGTCTTTATTATGATCCAAAAGCAGCACGCTAAAATCATAATCCCGAACGTAAGATGAGAAGTTATTCCCTACAATGCCTTCAATTCTCTTATTCGTAAGGCGGTCAACAACATAAGTCTTGAGAATTTCTATCGATGGAAATTTTTCACCATTTCCTTCGATATCCATGTCGACCGATACAATCTCCAAGTCAACTGAATAGCGATCACCTTTTGGGTTGTCCCAATTAGCGAGAGCGTTGAATCGGCTATCCACCATTCTCAAGGCGTTTCGCAGATTCTCTTGACGGCTTTCACCTCTCGCCAGGTTTGCGAAATTAGTTGTGATTCGAGTACCGTCTGATGGACGATAGTGTTCATCAAACTGAATTGTCTTAATTGTGTATGTAAACCCTTTACTCATGGTGACCTGACCTCCCGTATACATGCTATGCCGCATTTAAAACTGTATATAGTTATACCCAGATCAAATCATGAATAAAATTGATTTTATTTCATTATTTTATGAGTTTTTATCATACTTAATTGGGGCGAGAGGATAGAACCTAGCGAAAAACCTAGGTTTTACCGGTTGATATCGGATATTCGTAGCCACGTGCCATTTCAATAAATGCATTGAGATACTTAATATCGCCATCACTTTCGCGCGTCCCCACGAATATCTGCTTGGCAATGCCCTCTCTACCTAAACGCACCACACTTAAAGGAAGCTTTTTACAATACTCCTCTGCTAACCAACGTGGCAGAGCAGCCACACCGCGCCCACAAGCGACCATCTGTAACATGATCTCGGTCGTCTCACTGGTTTTGTGAAGTCTGGGCACGACACCCGCCGGATTAAGGAACTGGCTATAAATATCGAGTCGATCAGTGGCGACCGGATAGGTCAGTAAAACCTGGTCTCTTAAATCTTCTGCTTCTGCATATTGGCATCCAACTAAATCGTGCCCCCGAGGCACAACCAAGACCTGCTCATAATCAAATACAGGGGTGAAATTTAGGCCGCTTTTATAGAACGGATCTGGCGTCACCAATAGGTCAATTTCGTAATCTAACAGTGCGCCGACACCACCAAACTGGAACTTCTGTTTTACATCTACATCCACATCTGGCCACGCATCCAAGAACGGAGAAACGATTTTTAACAACCATTGATAACAAGGATGGCATTCCATACCAATTCGCAATGTGCCTCGCTCACCTTGCGCCATTTGCTTGAGCTTTTCTTCAGCATGATCTAGCAAGGGAAGCACGCGATTCGCGATATTTAATAGATAACGACCTGACTGAGTGAGACGCAAACTGCGCCCTTCTCGCAACCAAATTTCGGCGCCGAGATTATCTTCCAGCTTTCGCATCGTGTGACTTAAAGCGGATTGCGTCACGCAAAGCGCTTTAGCAGCCGCCGTTAATGATCCGTTCTGTTCAACGGCGTGCAGAATTCTAAGGTGAGTACGTTCAATCATCGTTAAGTTCAGCAAACATCATACATGAGAAATATTAATCGGTACGTGAAAATATACCATTTTTACTCATCACAAAAGTCCTCTAAGCTTGCTAGAACTCGATTATTGAAATAGTAATGATGGCTTTGATATGAACAAAGTTGCGAATAAAGTTACGCATGAATGTCAGGTCTTGAGCGTAGAACCCTTGACCAAAGATACCCTAGAGATCGAATTACTTTCTCCCGTCGGCACCTCGCTGAATTATCATGCAGGGCAGTATCTGCAGCTGGAACTCGATCTAAATGATGATGGAGAACCACAAGCGTTTTTTTATACCATTGCGAATCGTTGCGACCCAAACCAAGCTCGTCGAATACAACTGTATATTCAGAATGGTAGTGAGTTAGCCGGTAGAATATTGAAACACCTTACAAAATGTCTTATCGATAGGGCATCAGTGTCCGTGACCTTACCGATGGGGCAGGCTTTTTTGCAAACCAACCTTAATCAAAGGCATCTATTGATCGCCTCGGGATCAGGTATCGCGAAGATTAAATGCTTAACCGAAGAGGCTCTTACAAGACAACCTAAAGCACTGATCAATATCTATTGGTCGAATAGACATATCGACGACTTCTATCTGCTAAACCAATTTCAAGGCTGGGCAAAACAACATAAGAACCTCACCTTTACGCCGATCTTAGAAACAGAAAATAGTGAATGGAATGGCCGCTCCGGTTATATCTATGAGGTGATTGAGCATGATTTTGAAGACCTCGACAATACCAAGGTTTATTTATGCGGATCGCCCCAAATGGTATACGGCACTATCGATAAACTTGAATCCAAAGGCCTTAACGAAGCAAATTGCTACTCCGATGTTTTTGAATACGCGCCTAGAGAACGACGAATAGCAATTTAGGAATTGGACAGTTCAGTTCAACGCCCTTGCCCTATAGGAAGGGTTCTCTGGTAACAATGTTTTAATCTCAAGCAAACACGCATGGCACAAGCAGCCTTGCCAATGTTCCGAAATAAACGCCATTTGTTCTCTAGATAAGTGGACATCGCTACAGTGGCAAATTGTGATTGATCCCATTTTACATTCAAAGGGTGATCCACAACGGGGGCATTTGATTTCTTCATGGTTCGGCATATTTCTTTACAACGCAAATTGAACTCGGTAAACGGTCCTTTGCGAAAAAAGAAGAAACTACAGGAGGCAAGATAAGCGGTAACACTAAGCTTGCTTAAGGCAACTAAAACCTGTCTTTCTATACCTCATGATCGCGAAGGCATGAAAGTTCACCCAATAGTTTGTGGATGAACTGCGTTGGCAGGTCTTCGGACTTAAGGGCAAATAAGCTGAGCTTAGTTTTCTACGGCGACGGCTTCCCGGAGCTCTTTCCAGTGCCTGATCTTAATCTATATGAGATACCAATCGTGTCGCTTTCGTTCCCTATTACCGCTGCGCGTCAGTTCTGGATTCTCACCAGATTTCCTCTTAGCACAACCTGTAGATACCCTAAGGCATCTATTTAGTAGGCGTGAACCAATGCGGTACTGAATATAAGTTTACTGGCCTAATTATGCAACTAGTGGAGCACTAGTCGCCATGACTCAGCAATTCAAATTAAAGAAGCGTTGTGACTCTATCTATACCAGTTCTATAGGACCATGATCATCACAATGCCCGTTGTGCACGTGGTGTAACCTGCCATCCACTAAATAATCTATGTGATCTCCATGAGGCACCGCTTCGTGGCCACAACCTGGACCATGAACATGATCTCCGCAGGAGTGTAAAGGCTTACACCCATCTGGATTAGCGTCACTAACCTCGATGGTATGTTCATCGTAGTGATCTTCATGAGGGTGGTGTAGATGCCCGTCATGAATATAGTCGATATGATCGCCATGACGAATCGCAGTATGTCCACAGTTTGGGCCATGAGTGTGATCAGGGTGGGATGAAGTGTTTGAGCAAGACATAGTATTCCTCCACAATCCGAATATTAATCAGCGGTCTATGTCAGTTTAGTCGACTATGAATGCCTTAGTATCAAAAGTACTCAGGTGATAAGATCATTTTGTTATTACTAACATTGAGCTTCAGTCATTTAGTGCGCTTCTATCTTTAAGCACACATCGAAAAACAAGCGATTTTCAGGTCTGCAATGTCTGTTTAGGTAATTGAACTAGGTCAAAGTTAGACCAGAAAACTCGGCCAAATACTAAACCGATCCCTAATGACGGTTTAGGAGGTATTTCTACCAAATTGGAATGACCGCTTTCTCATGAAAGTGAATGCCCGCAAACCAAGATTTCTTTCCTGACTGAAGGTCCGCTTTCCTCTTTTAGCCAACGTACAGCACCAACTCATATAATATTGTTTTTGTTATTCTTTCTAAGTAAGGATTTTATAACTGAAGAACATCAATTATTTCCCTAATTTACTACATCGTCGAGACAAGATTTACAGCAAGAATTGATCTAGATAACGCATCGGATATATTGAACAGATGCTTATTACTTTTACCAAAATCAATAAACCACCATTCGTGTAAAACTTTTCGACAGTTTGAGAACTACGTTTTTTAGTGCTCTTAAACTATTGCTTTGTGGATTTTGTTGCCGGCATTTCCGTTTAGCTTATTCGTTAAAACAAGAAATAAAAACATGATCAAAAGTAGTACACTGCGCAACCAGACAAAACGGTAAACGAGGATAACGTGCAAGATATTTATATCATCCATGAAAATGAAGAGTGGGTCGTACCACTTCGCGCTGCATTTGCTGAGCACGGTGTTGAAGCCAAAGAATGGTTTTT
>NZ_LWGF01000626.1:0-876 GCF_001635355.1 Oleiphilus sp. HI0125 | reverse complement strand
GGACGAGGTGTTTTGTCATTCATAATGTCATCGATTTGAGGAGTATCGATCGTCTCATACTTCATCAAAGCATCAGCCATTGCATCTAGCTTGGAGCGATTTTCTTCTAAGACTCGCTGCGCCGTCGAATAACACTGGTCAACGATTGAACGGACTTCCTCATCGATACTGGCCTGCGTCGAACCTGAAACATGAGAAGTAGACCCGCCTGCAGATTTGCCGAGGAACACCTCTTCTTGCGCTTCGTCGTACTTCAAGGGACCAAGCTTCGCTGACAAGCCCCACTTCGTTACCATGTTACGCGCAATATCTGTTGCACGCTCAATATCGTTTGACGCACCTGTCGTAACACCTTCTGGACCAAGCGTCATTTCCTCAGCAATACGACCGCCGTACAAAGAGCAAATGTTGCTGATCAAGTGCTGACGACTCATGCTATAACGGTCTTCTTCTGGCAAGAACATCGTCACACCAAGCGCTCGCCCGCGAGGAATAATACTCACCTTGTAGACTGGATCATGCTCCGGCATGAGGCGACCTACAATCGCGTGTCCCGCTTCATGATAAGCAGTATTTAGCTTTTCTTTGTCAGACATAACCATCGATTTACGCTCAGCGCCCATCATGATTTTGTCTTTAGCCAACTCAAACTCAACCATACCAACAGTACGCTTGTTCGCACGCGCCGCAAACAGAGAAGCTTCATTTACAAGGTTGGCCAAATCTGCACCAGAGAAGCCCGGAGTACCACGCGCCATAACTGCTGCATCCACGTCGTCACCTAGAGGGACTTTCTTCATGTGCACTTTAAGTATTTGTTCACGACCAAGAATGTCAGGCAAGCCAACTACAACCTGTCGGTCGAAACGACCTGGG